>NZ_JBXAXT010000009.1:0-19979 GCF_056781895.1 Dellaglioa sp. CoH-57-MRSF-22
GGACATACAAAAATCCCTCCATGATTATCGGATGAAATTATATTATTTCATCTGACAACCATAAAGGGATTATTACATCACTCAATCTGAAGTTGTTGGAACCTTTTTAAGTTTTTCTTTAAGTCGCAATAAAAAATTTTAAGAATACTTGTGCAATACTAAAATAAATTAACACAGAAGTTAAATCACTCAATGTCGAAATAAATGGCCCTGATGCAACTGCTGGATCAACACCAATTTTATCCATTAAAATTGGTATAAAACTACCCGCTAAATTTGCCACCGTAATAGCGCACATCATTGCAAGTCCTATCACCATCCCGAGAACAAAGTTACCCTTCCAGAGTCCGACAATTAAAGTGACGGAAATACCCGTTACAACCCCAATTACTAATCCAGTGAAAACTTCACTTATAATTAGTCTAAGCACACTTTGTTCATTGTCATCTTTTACAGCTAGGCGTCGAACAGCAACAGCTAAACTTTGTGTTCCGGCATTACCGGCCGTTCCTGTAATCAATGAAATGAAGACAGCTAAAATACTTGCTTCACTCAGTAACCCTTCAAAATGACTAACTAAACTTGCCGTTGACATACCTAAAAATAATAACGTTATCAACCATGGCAAACGTTTTGATGCTGCTTTAAATGGATTTTCTGTTTGATCTTCAGTATCGACACCGGCCAAACCAGAGTAATCCTCAGCCGATTCTTCATCAATAACATCAATAATATCATCAACAGTAATCACACCAATTAATTGTTCATCATAATTTGTAACTGGCATTGCTAAAAAGTTATAATCCCGAATCATCTTGGCAACGTCTGCTTGATCGTCATCAGCTTTAACAGACATAACTGGTGTCGTCATGATATCTCCAATTAACGCCTTCTCATTACTCATTAATAAATTACGTAATGTTACAATCCCCATCAAACGCTGATCATTATTAATAACATAATCATAGTAAATTGTTTCCGCATCACTTGCTTCTTCTCTTAAAGTACGCATTGCAGAACTCACTGTTTGATCTGAGGTTATTGAGGCAAAATCAGTTGACATAATAGCACCAGCTGTCTTATCTTCATAATGCAGCAGACTTTTTATTTCATAGGCCTTATCTTTATCCATCAGACCTAAATATCTCGCTAATTTATGCTGATCCAGTTGTCCCAACAGGTCAACCTCATTATCAGTGTACATATTATCTAATAACTCAGCCACATACTTTAGAGACATTTCATCAAAATATTTAACAACATCTTCCGGATCATCTTCAGCGGCATCAAATGTGTCACTCAATTCCTTAGGCGTCAGGTACTGATACACCTTTTGGCGTTGCTCTTTATTAAGCACTGAAAAAATCTCAGCTTGCTCATAAACATGCAAATCTGTAAATTCATTGTGAAAATTATATTGTTGATTCTTTTCAAGCGAATCAATAATTTCTTCAGTTTTTATTTGGTTATATTTTTCTGTATCCACCATGATGAATACCTCGTTTATTTTTTATTTATAAATTTTTGCATATCCGATGCAAGGTGACTCTGAACATTTATCTGTTCATGTGTAAATGGTTGATAAAACTCAATTTCACTACAGTGTAGCGCTTGGCGTTGCATTGGCATAATTATATGCCCACCATACAATGTATCACCAACTAAGGGATGCCCTGTGGATGCAAAATGAACACGAATTTGATGTGTTCTCCCCGTATGTAATTGGATTTTATATTGACTAATACCTTTTACAGATTTCTCTAACCAATACTCAGTTAAAGCTACTTGACTACCTTCCCCATGGCCAACCTGCCTCTTAATGAATGATTCTGGATCACGCATAATTGGCTCATCAATTGTCCCATGCGGAGTTTCAATCTGTCCTTCGACAAATGCTGTATAGTACTTTTTAATTAGATGATTTTGTAACTGTTGATCCAATAAAGCGTGAGCAAATCGATGTTTAGCAAACAATACTAACCCACTCGTATCACGATCAAGTCGCGTCGCAATATGTGGAATAAAATCATTTAAATGTCGATTTTGATAATAGCCTGCGACACGATTAATCAAGGTATCCTCCGGATGTAAATATGAAGGAATTGAGGCAACATGTGCTGGTTTATTAATAATTAAAAAATCGCGATCTTCAAAAACGATATCAATTGGTACAAACGATTTTTTTAATTCATTTTTATTTTTCTCAGCTGGTAGAACAATACTCACTTTATCATTTGTTTGAATGAAGTCAATTGCCCACTGCTCGTTATCGTTGACTAATAGCTTACCACCACAATACTTAAGCGTTGCAAGTAATCGCCTAGATACACCTTCATTTTTCAGAAAAGTCTTCACTTTTTGAGGAGACGTCCCTGTATACTGCCAATCAATCTGCATAATCACTACCAATAAACGCCTCATTTACACGTTTCCAGAAATTATTATGTCGATATTTGGCAAAACAAATGTGTTCCTTCGCTATTTTATATTTAATTGCCTTAATTTGCCGATTATGATAGATTTCTTGGTCTATACTAAAAACAAAGTCACTGCTTTGTGTTGGTTTCAGTGTAATCCAATCATTTGAAGCCACAATAACTGGTGAGCTTAGCGTCCTAAACACACGATTGTTAATAGACGCAATTTCTGCCATTTGTATTGACTCGAGTTCGGGATGAATAACCGCTCCACCAACCGATTTATTATAGGCAGTAGATCCAGTAGGCGTAGAAATGCACAAACCATCTCCACGAAACTTTTCAAATAACTGATCACCAATATAAACATCCGTTACCATTGTATTGTTAATCCTTTTTAAGGTTGATTCATTTAATGCAAGAAATCTTTCTGATTCTGCATCAAAATAATCAACTTTAACATCTAATAATGGATAATTAATTGATTGTTTATTATCTGATTGGAGACTAGTAACTAAATCTGAAATTTCATCATCTCGCCAATCCGTATAAAAACCTAAATGCCCTGTATGTACGCCAACAAATCTAATGTTTTCAAGGTTATCTTGGTAATGTTTGAAAGCAGAAAGCAAAGTTCCATCCCCACCAACCGTAATCACAATTTCAGGATGACTATTATCAATTACGATATGTGCATCCGTTAGTTTTTGATACAGTTCTTTACCAACTTTTTGCGATTTTTCCCCATCATTTTCGAAAATAGCAACTTTCATTCGTAACCCTCTTTTCCTGACGCCCATGATACCTAATGTTTATTTTTTGTTTAAACCCTTACCATAAAATAAATGCTGCGCTTCTTGAATCTCTTCTCTAATTTCGGACATTTCAGTGTCTAATTTAAACGCAGCCTCTGCTGCCCGTTCGAGCCGTGCATTTAATTGGCTAGGAAATTCTCCTTGATATTTATAATTTAAAGAGTGCTCAATCGTTGCCCAAAAATTCATAGCTAACGTGCGAATTTGAATTTCAACAAGTACATTTTTTTCTCCATTTATCATTTGAACCGGGTACTTAAGTACAATATGATATGAGCGATAACCGCTCGCTTTTTTATTAGTAATGTAGTCACGTTCTTCTACAACGGTCATATCATTTCGAGAACGTAATAAGTCAACAACCTGATAAATATCATCAACAAATTGGCACATAATGCGAATACCCGCAATATCTTGCATGTCAGTTTCTAAACGTTCTTCAGAAATTTGACGTCGTTCAATTTTCTCTAAAATACTATCAACTGATTTAACCCGACTTGTCACAAATTCAATTGGCGAATGTTGACCAATACCCGTGAACTGTTTTCTTAAACCACGCATTTTTATTTTCATTTCTGAAACGGCCTGTTCATAGGGTCTAAAGAAATATTTCCAATCTTCTACCATTTTATCACTCTATTCTATTATTCAATTTACTCATCTCATTTTAGCATAAATTAGTGATTCAGTTCCGAATTAACCTCACAATGTTACCAAATCTTTCAAAAAACAAGTAATTTTAATAATATCTGTTATTAATTAAGTGTTAATAATTGAAAAAAAAAAAAAATTTGGTAAAGTGGTAATAGTTATTAAAACAGAAATGAAATCAAACCCCACACGATTTTAAATCTAATCACTATAATTGGAGGAGTACTCTTGCTAGAAATTTATTTATTTGTCAACCCATTAGGTACAAAATGCTTCAAATCTGAACAAAAGGTTTTAGACTTTATTCGTCTATCTCCCCAAAAAATCTCATTCCAATTTGTACCCATGTTAAACATCCAAACAGTGCACAATGTCATGATTGAAAAAAATCTTGATACACGTAACTTAGCGCTTCGAAATGTGTTATCTGGGTCAATTTACCAAGCCGCTTTAGATTATAAAGCAGCTCTTTTTCAAGGAAAAAAACGTGGACGTGATTTCTTAATGGCAATTCAAGCGGCTTTAGTTCAAGATAGCACTTGTTACTCAGAAGAGCTCATTCAACGAGTTGCTAAAGAAGTTAACTTAAACTGGGAAATGTTTAATGAAGATAGACATTCAGTGTTAGCAAAAAAATCATTTAAAAATGATCAAAAAATTGCCAATGATATGAACGTTACAATGCATCCCACAATCGTCATTAATAATATTGATGGTCTAGACTGTGGTGTATCCTTCCCAGATGCTGATTTAGTAGATATTTCGAAAGTTTGTGCTGGTGATTTTAATATTCAAAATGACTTACATCAAGCAATTAACCCTCAAAACCAACTATACGTTTTATAAAATAAAAATACGTAGCTTAGTTTTTTAACTAAGTTACGTATTTTTTATTTCTCTAAGATTTGAGGTAATAATGCCTCTAATTCATTCAATCTTGCTTCAAATACAGCAAATGCGTTAACTAGATATGCTGACTTAGTCATATCTACACCTGCTTTTTTCATGACATCAACTGGAAAATCTGAACTCCCAGCTTTCAAATAATTCAAATAGTTTTCTAATGCATCAGGTTTTCCACTAGTGATTCCCTCAGATAAAGTGGTTGCAGCAGCAAACCCTGTTGCATATTGATAGACATAATAATTATAATAAAAATGCGGAATTCTTGACCATTCCATTGCAATTTCTGGATCACGTTCTAAACTCTCTCCATAATATTTTTGATTTAAATCAGCATAGTATTTAGACAGTTTATCAGCCGTTAGTGGGTTTCCAACCGCGTCTTCCTCATGAATCCAATGTTCAAATTCTGCAAATTGTGTTTGACGGAAGATAGTTCCTTTAAACCCGTCTAAATAATAATTAAGTAAAAATGCCCTAACCTTAGGATCTGTTTGAGTCTTTAATAAATAATGTGTTAACGTATTTTCATTAGTTGTTGACGCAATTTCTGCTAAAAAAATTGGATAATCACCATACAAATAAGGCTGATTATGATGCGTATAGTAACTATGAATACTATGTCCCATTTCATGTACCAATGTATAAAGATTATTTACATTATTTTGCCAGTTTAATAACATATATGGTGCTGTATCATACATACCTGATGAATAGGCACCACTTCTTTTACCTTGATTTTCAACAACATCAATCCAACGGTTATCAAATGCCTCTTGAACATGACTTAGATAATCAGGTCCCATTTTATCTAAGGCTTTTAATGCCTCACTTTTCGCTTCATCATACGTGTAACTTAGTGCGGGTTCGCCTGTTATTGGTGTATATAAATCGTATGAATGTAATTTTTCAACTTTTAAAATTTTCTTACGTAATGCAACATAACGGTGTAACAACGGTAAATTCTTATTAACCTGCTCAATTAGTGTATTGTAGACAACTTCAGGTATCTGATTATTTGATAATGACGCATCTCTGGCACTTTTATAATGTCGAACTTGTGCACTATAGTTATGAACTTTAACATGGCTTGAAAGTGTTGAAGCTAGTGTGTTTTGAAATTGACCATAGACTTCATATAATTTTTTAAAGGCCTGTTCTCTAACACTTCTAGAAGTTGATTCTAGAAGGACCCCATAAATACCTTGTGATAATTGAACATCATTACCTTGTTCGTCTTGAACAACTGGAAATTTCAAATCAGCATTGTTCAGTATTTCAAACGTTTTAGAAGAGGCGCTAAATATATCCCCTGCTCCAGCTAAGAGCGTTTCTTCAGCATGCGAAAGGACATGATCCTTCTCCAATAATAAACTATCAAAAAAATGACGATAGCCTTTTAAATCAGGATTATCAGACATAAATTGCTTTAAAGTATCCTCTGGTATCGCAATAATTTCAGGTTCAAACCAAGAAATAGCAGCCGATACCTTAGCTGCCAAGGCGCCAGCCCTTGAATTTAAAGCTTGATATGTTGAATTTTCTGTATCTTGATCATTTTTTAAATTCGCATACACGTATACTTTTTCGAGCATCCGTTCAAGCGCCAAAATAGCTTCTAATCCACGTAACATTGTTGTACTATCTTGACTCAATGTACCTTTAAAGTTAGCGATAGTTACTACAGATTCTTCAATTTTTTTGTAATCCTCTTCAAATAATGAATCTGAACCATATATTTTTTCTACATCCCACGTTAAATTTTCTGGTACCTCTTCACGCTTTGGTAATTGCTTAGCTACTGTCATAAAAAGCCTCCGAATATCGTTTATTTACTCCTATAAGATAACATATTTTTAATCAAAATTTGAAATAAATGTATGCCTCAACTGTAAATTTTCCATTTTTAGCGATATATCACTGGACCATACAATCTGATTGTCAATTCGATAATTTTCGGATTCTTTAATTGGTATTAAAATATGATTTTTAATTAAACCCTTAATATATGCATTATTAACTTGTTTAATTGCTAGATGACCAACAAGTGGCATTTCAAAAAGAGTTTTTGTGATTTTTTGTTGCAGGTTAAATAATAACTCAAGCTCTTTTTTCGAAATAACATCAGTGGTATATTTTTGCAAATCTAAAATAACTCGAATTCTCCAAAAAAAGTCATCATGTCGATAGATTGGCGGAAGACGCGTCTGACTCAAGCAATATATCGGAAATCCCATAAAATAATATCGCTGCATGTAGCAAAAATCAATCTGTTGCTTTAAATAATGATTCAAATAATAACAATTTTTCTCTAACTTAGTCAATTGACGGAACAAGTCTGCTGGTGACAAATTCAAAGTTTTATTCCTACAATTATTTTTGATAAATACCATTAAGTCTGTTACATCATTAAATACTTTTGTGCAGTAACGAATACCATATAAATTTTCAAACCATAATTCATAATTTAAAATTAAACACTGTCGCTCAGTATCGATAAATACTAAGAAATAACCAATATTTTTATGGAAATTTATAAACATTGCTTGTTGTTGTGTTAATTTTTTATTTAAACGATGTTTCATCCCTAGAATCCAAAAAATACGATACCCATTTTGTTTATAACCGTCAGTCCTTTTGTTAAAATCTTTTAGCGTCAACGGACTGCATTGGTACTCTACGACTAACTGGCTATTTTTTAAATTTATTAAAACATCCGGTCGTTGCTTTAGTTTAGGCAAATATTGCTCAATATCTGCTCTTTTATGTCTTTTTTCTGCCCACATTTTAATTAAATTTTTCCCTGTGACATGTATTTTCGTTTCACCTTCTGAAAAAAAATGACATGACTTTTTAAAATGAGCAAAATGAGCTTGTTTTTGCGGGCCTTCTTTAAAGACAACACGCTCTCCGCAACCAGGACAAAAATATTTATTGTTTTGCTTAAAATTTATTGCGCATACCAACTCATCTACGTGTTCTTGTTTTGCAAATATCATTCAAATTACCCCTTGTTACAATTTAAATACGCAAAAAAACAAACTAACCTTTTTCGATTAGTTTGTTTATTTAAAGTATCTTCTTGCCTCAGAGAGTGCGTCAGATGACATAATCTTTTTACCACGTTCTTCCATAAATGGTCCTGTCGATGAGACAACCTGTGCATACTCTAATGCGACAGCTATATCATTTTCGATTGTTTCTTTTGTTGTATTATCTTTATCAAAAATTAGTTCTAAAAAATATTTATTTTGGACTTTAAATAAATTGCTTTGTGTATTTGTTGGTCTAAAAATTTTAGCTAATTGAATAAAATCTTCGAAGTCCCCAAATTCAAACATTCTTGTTTGAGCAGATTTTTTATAACCCGATCCAACAGTATCTTGTGAGTCATTGTCACTGTCTTCAAGCTCAGCTAATCTATCTTTTATAAAGCTTCCTAGATCATCATTCTCAGATAAATCAGAAATGTTTATTTCTTTCGGATTTTGCGTCTCGTCTGGCTTTCCACGACTGATAAATAACTCCAAGCCATCTCGATTAGGTAATACCTGGAAGGTAACTGCTTCATTATTTTCAAATTCATGTTCCGTGTCTACTTCGCGTAAAATACTATAAAAGAAATCTTCAATTTGAGTTCTATTACCTAATAAATCTAAAACAGTAATACCTCTTTTAGATAAATCTTCATCTTCAACTAAAACACGAATTGTATTTTCATTTATTTTTTCCATTTTCATTACTAATCACCCATCTTTCTGATAACTTGACCTTAATTCTATCTAAAATTTACTATTTGTAAAGTAGTTTAAACTAAATAAAAAAAATTCAGGAATGCGTCTTCCTGAATTTTACCATGTTACCTTATTAAAAACTAATGTTTCAATATTATTTAATTTTAAATTAATTAAAATCCAGCAAGTAATTGTGCCTTTTGTAATTCTAAAGCACGTACATCCCTTGGTAAGAAGCGACGAATTTCGTCTTCGTTATATCCAACCTGTAATCGTTTTTCATCTAGAATAATAGGACGACGTAATAAACCAGGATTATCTTGAATTAATGAGAATAATTCTTGAAGTGGTAAATCGTCTAAGTCCATATCTAGTTCCTGATAAACTTTTGAGCGTTTAGAAATAACTTCTTCTGTTCCATTTTCAGTCATTTGCAAAATTGTTTTAATTTCATCAATGTTGAGAGGCTCAGAAAAAATATTACGTTCTTGGAATGGAATATTATTTTCCTTAAGCCATGCACGTGCTTTTCGACAAGATGTACAACTTGGTGAAGTATATAAAGTTACCATATGCGCTCTCTCCTTTTAATAAAAAATTTATCAATTCCTATAAAACAATTGTAACTTATTATCAAACAAATTACTACCATTTTATTAAAAAAATTTACTAATTAATATTTTTACTAATAATACATTTAATTCATTTGTGTTCATTATTAAATGATTAAATGACATCATTTTTGATATTGTTTTTTATATTTCGAGTATGATATTACATATATTTTATAGTTATTATTATTTATTGAATGAAAAATAATTTGCTATCTCAATTATTTAATATACTTTACACTCGATATATACTTACTAAAAGTACGTAACACGCACTTAATCGTTTATTTGCAACAATCTTATCATTATTTTATTTTTCAAAAAAAAGATACATATTGTTAAAAAAATTTAACAATATGTATCCGATTACAAAATTAGTTCTAAATATTTTTTTGCGAGTATTATATCGATATTATTGCCAGCTGATAATTCAGCTTGTTCTTTTAATAATTCGTGGGAACCATTTGCTGGTAAATGCGTTAAAATTAATCTTTTAGCATTATTTAAACGAGCAAACTTTCCAGACTCGGTAGATGTCATATGCCATTTTTTGCCAATTTTATCATCAAAAAAGTTTGTATCGGTCATTAATATATCTGCATTTTGACTAATTTCATTTAATTTTTCGTCATACGCCGTATCAGCTGTAAAAACAAAGACCTTCCCAGTTGCCCGTTCCGTTATTCTCATAGCATATGTAGGCACTGGGTGAATTGTTTCTAAAAATTCAAAAGTAAAAGGCCCAATGTCTATAACTTCTTTATTCTTATATCCTATTCCAATTGTCGCATTTGCCCAAGTTAATTTTGCTAATGCTTCTTGATCAATAGATGGCCCATAAATAGGAAGTGGTTGCTTCACTTGTTCACCGTTAATCTGCCAGCTATACTGTAAAACGCCGACATCTGCGATATGATCCTGATGATAATGTGATAAAACAACTGCATCTAACTTCAAGGAATCTAGTTTAGGTTCTAGACTAAGCATTGCTCCACTTCCACAGTCCAACAATAAATTAAAACCATTACTCTGAATTAAATATGAACTAGTTCCAACTGTATGGGCAGGATAACCCCCATAGAATCCTAAAATTGTCAACTTCATTTTTAATTGTCCTTCCTGTTACTTTTGACTCTATTATACCTTTTTTTGGGCTATACTTAATAATGAATTAAAGTAAATGGGAGATGTATCTTTGTTAAATCATATAAACACAGCATTAGGCGCTGAATATTTTTTAAAGTCTATAATTCGAAATAATCCATCCCGATCATTTATTCTACTTAATCCAATTAATAAGTACAATAATTCTTACTTATTAGACACATCAGATGATAATTCTATTTTCTACTCTGGATTAGACTTCCGTGTTCGATATCATGTAGGAATGGATTCATGGCAAGGTTTTTATCATTTTAAATATATTACTTTGAGCGATGAAGAAAGTAAAGTTTACTTAGCTCAAGTACAAACTTTTATTAATGAACAAACAAAACCAACTGGTATCATTTCTTTTTACACATTACAGTCTTTATCTAAAGGTTATAATTATGTTTTTTTAACAATTTGGAAGCAACAATCTGATTTTATTAATTGGCGTAAAACGTCAAATTATAAACAGTTAAAGTACTATGAAAGTGAGTTTCAAATTACTCCCATAGACGCAGTGTATTCTGTTAATGAATTAATTAATATAAAAGATTAATCCAATTAGTTAAAAACAATCCGTATTCCACAAACGATATTAATAGCTAATTAATGACTCAAACAAGTCATTAATTAGCTATTTTTTTACAATAGTTATTCCCCAAAAATGTTTAATTTCCAACCAAAAAATAGCCTAAAAAGTTTTCTAACTTTTAGGCTATTAATCATTTAACCGTTCTTAAACTCTGTTATTTATTATCCGATTCAACACTCTCACGGTAATTAAAAATAAGCCTAAATACATCACATAGAAGGTCCCCCAGAAGAAAATGAGAACATTTAGGTTAGGTTGATCAAATAATGCGACATAAATATTAAAAGTAAATATTGCTTCTATCGATCCTAAAATAACCGGAATTAAAAATAAACTGGCTGTTTGCTGATAAATAATTCGCTTAATCTCTTTTTTGGTCACACCTAGACTTTGCATTAGTGAATAAGTTTTTTGATTTTGTCTAAGATCTATCATTTGTTGTAACATTAAAATACTACAAGTTGCTAATACTAAAATAATACTAATAAAACATGCTATATAAATATAAAACCCATCTAATTCGTTAACATTTTTTTCAACTTGATTTCTCACACCCAAATTTCGATAATGGTAGTTTGACTTAATTTGATTAGAAAATTTATAACGGACATTCGATAATGTTGTCCCTGTCTGCTGCAAATAGGTCTGTTCTTTAGATTGATTATCTAATTTATGTCCGAAATCATTTTTAGATTGTGCAAATTCCTGATAATTTTTAATATTAATAGCTGTAAGTCCATATTTTGTGTTGCTATCAACACGTTTGTAGACACTATCTTTAACAATTAACAAATTTTGAATGTAATGTATTTCACCATACGGAAACGTACTTAAGTATGTTTTTATCTTTAATTTGTTCATTGATTTTTGCTTAAATTGAATGAGCTGGTTATCATCATTAATTTGATATCTTGCTAACTTGTGTAAAATCATAACTGTCTCATTCGATTTAATCTTAATCGGTTCTAAATCATCTTGAATTTTACGCGCATGATTATAATCTGTTTCTGACATTATTGTAATTGGCACAATTTTAGCTTCACTTTGATTATTTGCTTTTAATTGAACACTTGTTTTCATCGGTACAATTTTAAGATGTCCACTTACTTGCTGTTTCACTATTAAATTGTTTTGTTTTAATACTTTTTTTACAGTTTTTAAATGATAATCGTCCGTAATAAAATGAGCTGGTGCCACTTGATCAATTGTTTTTTGGGAATATGAATACAACGTAGCCACTCCAATAAATACAGATAAAGAGAACATTATTAATAAAGTCATTAAACTTAAGATGACCTTATTTTGTCTTAAACTGACTTTTAAATTAGAAAAAGCAAGTAGCCTACCACCCCGATACATAAAATGTCGCCATTTTTGTATCATACTTATCATTATCGGCACCAAATAATTAAAAATCAAAAGAGTCCCTAAGATAATCATAATTGCAATAATCAATACTGCTAAAAAATAATCATTTTTACGTAACCAAACATTAAAAATAGGTCCCAAATTTTCAAAATTTACTGCCATAAATAAAGGTACAATAATAAAAAAGATACTAATGATAGCCATAAATCGTTTAAATGGTCCAAATTTTTCGACACTGGCATTATCACTATTTTTAAACAATGAAACTAATTGTTTACGATAAATAACACTTGCATTAACAGTTGACATCATTAAAAAGATAACGTTAAAGATAACTATTGTACTAATTAAACTATGCCAAGATATAATAATATTGGTATCTGCCACAATAAACATAGCCCTCAACAAAATCATAGCAAATAATTTAGAAAAGATCGCACCAACCACTAAACCAATCAGTAATGCTATATTACCTAGAATTAAATTTTCAATAAATAGCATTGTCGCAATTTCTTTTTTTTTCACTCCAAGAAGATGGTAAACAGCAATTTCTTTTTCTCGCCGTTTCGCCACAAAAAGATTAGTGTACATCATGAAACAAGCAATAAAAATCAAAATTAAAAAACTACTAATACGTAAAGTAACAGAAATTGGTAACTCTACGCGCGCATTTTGTGTTAACTCTTTGTTAATTGACATTGACAAAAATGAAAAATAAACTGTAACTGCTATCGCACTAGCAATAATGTAAATTAAATAATCCCATAAACTGCGCCAAATACTTTTAAAAACAATATTCACTAGTGGTTTCATTGCTTTCCCCCACCAATAGCTGCTTGCATATCAATTATTTTTTGGAAAAATTCTTTTCTAGAGCCATCTCGCCTAATTTCGGCAAAGATATTCCCATCTTTAATAAAAATAATTCTTTTACAATAACTAGCTGTAAATGCATCATGAGTTACCATCATGAGCGTCATCTTTTGCTTTTCATTCACGTCTGTTAAATACTTCAATAGTTCCGTAGCTGCTTTTGAATCTAGACTTCCTGTCGGTTCATCTGCGAATAACATTTTGGGTGCCGTTATAATAGCTCGTGCAACTGCAACCCTCTGCTGTTGACCAATTGAAATTTCATTTGGAAAATGTTTTAAAATATTATTTAAATTTAAAATATTAGCAATATTAGCAAGTTTTGCCTCAATTATTTCTACATTTACTTTATCCAATGCTAAGGGCAAAATTATATTTTCCTTGATAGTCAACGAATTAAGTAAATTAAAATCTTGAAAAATAAACCCTAACTGTTGTCTTCTAAACTCAGACAATTTTTTTTCATTATATTGTGTTATATCCTGGTTATCTATTCTAACATGTCCAAAAGTTGGCTTATCAATAGTCGACATCATATTTAATAACGTCGTTTTTCCTGCACCAGATGGTCCCATAATACCAACAAATTCTCCTGAATCAATTACAAACGAAATATTATCAATTGCAGTCGATCTATTAAACTTCATTCCATAAATTTTTTTAACGTGATCTACTTCAATAAATGTCATAATTTCATTTCTCCTATTACCAAGTATTATCCTATATATAGGATAATTACGCCAATATTTATTTACGCTTTTTATCTATTTGAATTTAATGCTAAAAACCGGTATTGTAGGGTAAATAGTTCTTACTTTAAAGAGGTGATAATATGTTTAGTATAATGATTGTTGAAGATGATAAAACAATTGCCAACATTACTGCAGATAGTCTAGCAAAATGGCGATTCAACCCTATTTTAATTAATAATTTTAGTGAAATTGATCTTGAATTCATTGAAAAAAAACCACATTTAGTTTTATTAGACATTAATTTACCCGATTTTGATGGCTTTTACTGGTGTAAAAAAATCCGTGAAATATCAAATGTACCAATTATATTTATCTCAAGCCGAAATACCAATATGGATATGGTTATGGCAATGAATATGGGTGGCGATGACTTCGTAAATAAACCTTACTCAATGGAAGTTTTAGTTGCAAAAATTTCTGCATTATTACGACGCACTTACAATTACGCAGAAATGGGACCAGAAACACTCGAGCATAATGGCCTTTTTTTGAATTTACAAAATGGAACTGCAAAATTTAACGATAAAATTATTGATTTATCAAAAAATGAGTACCAGTTACTGCAATATTTAATGCGTCAGACAGGGAAAATTGTTAGCCGTGAAAAATTACTTCGAGAACTCTGGGAAGACGAACATTTTGTTGATGACAATACGTTAACCGTTAATATTAATCGCGTTCGTAAAAAAATAGCACAAGCTGGATTACCCAATTTTATCGAGACAAAGGTAGGACAAGGTTATCTTATCCCTTAGGAGACACTAATGACATTTTTTAAGTACATTTCAGATAGAATTACAACAATCATCTTTTTCCTTCTAGTTATTCTCTTAATTAATCTTGTATTGTGGTTTGATCCATTCCATAACATTGTTTTATCTACATTATTATATATAGATATTCTGGTAGTTATTATATCAAGTATTTTTGTTGTAACACGTTACTGGATTAATCATCAATGGTACCAAAAATTTAAATTACCAATTGATCCAGCAACAGCAGATTTATTGATTCCTATTAATGGTGCACATTCCAATGAACAACGTTTATATCAGGGTTATGTTAATGCCCTATTAAACAATCATCAAATACAAATAAATAATATCTTGTCTAAACAACAAGAACAAGAGGATTTTTTAAATGCTTGGATTCATGATATTAAAGTTCCCTTAGCTGCTATTCAGTTACTAATTGAAACATCTGATGGCAAGCTATCTGAAAAACAAGTCATGCAAACTGAAATTGAATTAAAAAACATTGAAAATTTTGTTGAACAAGTGATTTATTATTCTCGTTTAGATAGCTTTTCAAATGATTATTTAATTCAAGATGATTCACTAAAAAAAGTAGTTAATCTTGTCATTCGGGATAATATGAACTTATTTTTTTCAAAACATATTCGTTTCGTTTTTAACAGTACAGATATTTCCGTTCTAACTGATTCAAAATGGCTACGTTTTATCTTAAATCAAGTGATTACCAATTCATTAAAATACACACCAAATAATGGTGAAATCGTTATTTCTCTTAAAGATACTGAAAAAGAAACGATATTAGCCATTAAAGATAATGGCATTGGTATCCCGAACGCAGATTTAGCTCGCGTTTTTGACAAAGGATTTACCGGGAATAACGGGCGTCAATTCAACCAAAATGCAACCGGATTAGGCCTTTATTTAGCAAATCAACTAAGTCAAAAATTAGGTCACCAATTAGAAATTGAATCTCCAAAAAATGAAGGTACTACAGTTAAAATTATATTTCCTAAACTTTCTTATTATAATGATGAAATGGGCGAAATTCTTCGCTAGGAGGGTCTATCATGTTATCAGAAATTGAACTCGGTTTTACAAATATTAAAGATATTGATCCTAATATTATTGTAGATTTACGCTATGCTACAAAAGACAACTTTACTAACCAAATTATTTATGACTTTTCTACAGCAATCGCTAGAACAGGAACAGCTAAGAAACTTGGTATCGCAAGTCAATTACTCAAAACTCAAGGCTATCGTTTAAAAATTTGGGACGCCTACAGACCAGTCTCTGCTCAAAAAAAATTATTTGACGTTTATCCCGATCCTAATTTTGTAGCGAAGCCAAATCCTAATTTCAGTCATCAAAAAGGCGTGACATTTGATTTAACTATCTGTGATATGGATGGCCACGAGCTTAACATGCAAAGTGAATTTGACGACTTTTCAGAACGAGCTGGAAGAAATTATAAACGAACACCTCAACAACAAATAAATTACGATATACTAAATAACGCTATGATAACTGCTGGTTTTATCGGATATTCTGAAGAATGGTGGGACTATAGAGATTCTGATATGAATGACTATTCACCACTTATCGCGAATCCAAATGATTATTAAAAAAACTTGTCACAACACCTTACATACAAGGTATTGTGACAAGTTTTTTATCTTAACAATTTATCCCAGAGAATAACTTCACCCGCAATTAATGATTTTTGAACATCAATAATTCTTTGATTTGAGCTACCTCTAAATTGCAAAGTTAAATCTTTTTTTGGTAATTCGAATCGACCGTCGACTAAAATATCAATCTTTGAAAGTAATTCAAGTTTATCATCAGATTCAAGCATTAATTCATCCCATGTATAACCAGTCCAAGACCAGATATCTTTCGTCCATCCATAAGTATCATGAATACGATTCACTAAGCTTAAACAAACCTGCGTGTTAACAAAAGGCTCTCCGCCTAATAAAGTTAATCCTTGGCAATAGTCTTCGCTTAAATCAGTTATTATTTGATCTTCAAGCTCTTTTGTATATGGTGTCCCATATCTAAAATTTTGCGCTGCCTTATTATAACAACCCGGACAAGCAAATAAACAGCCACTAACGTATAAACTACAACGAACCCCTTCACCATCAACAAAATTAAATGGTTTATAAGATGCAATATACTGTTGGCTTAACTCACTGGCAATCCATTCTTTAGGTTTCGGATTTCGTGGTGCTTTAACTCTCTTTTGTCGTTCCATCATCAACCATTCCTAAAGTCATATTTTTAACACGAGAAGCAATTTCTTTATGACGTCCATGAACCATCGGACGTTGCTGTGGATTACCTAAGTATCCACATGTCCTTTTAACAACATCACATGTTTTTGGATCATGATTTTGACATTTAGGGCATTCAAATCCTCGTTCAGTTGGGTTAAATTCACCATCAAAACCACATTTATAACAATGATCAATAGGGGTATTAGTTCCTAAATAGCCGATTTTATCATAAGCCCAATCCCAGACTGCTTCTAAAGCCTTAGGATTTTGACGTAAATTTGGGTATTCACAGTAATGAATAAATCCACCTGATGCATATTTAGGATATTCCATTTCAAACGACAATTTTTCAAACGGAGTTGGATTTTTCCTAACGTCATAATGAAAACTATTTGTATAATATTCCTTTTCTGTAACATCTTTAATTTCACCAAATTTTTCAGTGTCTAATACACAGAAACGATCTGTTAAGGATTCACTAGGAGTTGAATAAACACTAAAATGATAATCGTATTCATCTGACCAATCTGTACAATACTCCTTGAGGCGTTTAACGATGTCAATCGTAAAATTATGCGCCTTTTCATTTTTTTCCCAATTAGGTCCAAAAAAAACAGTTCCAACTTCATATAGTCCAATATAACCTAATGAGACCGTAGCGCGACGATTCTTGAATAAATCATCAACATCTCCGTCTGCTTTTAACCTTTCGCCAAAAGCACCATGTTGATATAGAATGGGTGCATTCTCTGGGATAGCTTCCTTGACACGGTTAACTTTAAAGACTAATGCCTCTTTACAAACCTGCATCCTCTCTTTAAAGATATCCCAAAATAAATCAATATTACCTTCGGATTCCAAAGCAATTCGTGGTAAATTAACTGTAACAACGCCTAAATTCATACGCCCAGAATTGACTTCATTACCATTTTTATCTTTCCATCCTTGCAGAAAGCTACGACAGCCCATAGGTACCTTGAAACTGCCCGTAAGCTCTTTTATCTTGTCATACATTAATATGTCAGGGTACATTCTCTTCGTAGCACAATCAACAGCTAAGGCCTTAATATCGTAGTTAGGGTCCCCATGTTTAAAGTTTAAATCCTTTTTTATTGTAAATACTAATTTAGGAAATATTGCCGTACGATGCTCACGACCTAATCCTTTTATTCTAATTTTTAAAATTGAGATTTGAATTTCTCGTTCAATCCAACTTTCACCCAACCCAAAACCTAACGTAGTAAACGGCGTCTGTCCTTGCGAAGAGAATAAAGTATTGATTTCATACTCTAATCCTTGCATGGCATCATAAATATCTTTGCTTGTTTTAAGTTTAGCAAATTCTATCTGTTTTATTGGATTCCCAATCCATACTTTTGCATCTATTAAATGCTTCTTATAATTTAATTCAGCAAATGGCGCTAGTAACTCATCCACCCTATCTGCAGAACAACCACCATACTGACTTGAGGCTACATTAGCAATAATTTGTGCCATTTGCGCAGTTGCGGTCTGAATTGAATGAGGACTTTCAACTTCAGCATTTCCTATTTTAAATCCATTTGTTAACATCTCTTTAAAATCAATCAGACAGCAGTTAGTCATAGGACTCCAGGGTGTGTAATCTAAATCATGATAATGAATTGAACCACGTAAATGTGCTTTAGCTAGTGATTCAGGCATTAATTTTAATCCCAAAGTTTTACCCACTGTCCCAGCCGTCAAATCACGTTGTGTATTGAATACATTGCTATCCTTATTAGCATTTTCATGAACAATTGTATCATCTTTATTTAATAATTTATCCAAACGACCAGCTGGATCAGTTTGCTCTTTCCACAATTTTTCATCATTTATTCTATATTCCTGAAAGCTATCCAATGCATCACGGTAGCCTAATTCACGATATGTAGCTATAACTAAGCCATACATCGTTTGGGCATTAATTTTTTGATAATTACTTAATTTATGTAATAGTAATTCCTGATAGCTTTCTTGATTTTTTTTACTATTTAATCGACGCAAAGTACTACTTAAAACTTTACGTAATGCAAAATCAACTTTTCGACCATCACGCTTTTCAAATATGTCAGGCACTTGCATATCTAACTTTACCTCTACTTTTTTCATAAGTGACCTTCCTTTTCTTACAGCAATAAATATATGTTACTTGATTATCCTCTTAAAAACAACAATATATAGTGTACAACAATATATACTATCTATATATTGTTGTACACTATGATTTACTATCAAGATGTTTGAAATGTAATTAAAAAGTTAGACGTATATATATCAGTTAAAAAATTATTATATGATTTCAATACCAGAATATTTTATACACTTAAAAATTTATACCAAAAAAACTCTAATTATTAAGTGATTAGAATTTTCATACTATTATCCACCAACAACAGTTGACGAAGAGCCAAAAAAGTTCAACAAAAGCTCAACTTTCTATAATTTCGTATTATTCTTCATAATTTAGCGTACAAAAAAAGCCCAATCAATGGGCTTTCATGTTTTCTAATACTCTCTATAATACTTAATAATACCGGTGATCGGGGTCGAACCGATACTCCATTGCTGGAACTGGATTTTGAGTCCAGCGCGTCTGCCAATTCCGCCACACCGGCATAACTCGTGTAAGGCGGTAACCGGATTTGAACCGGTGATGAAGGTTTTGCAGACCTCTGCCTTACCACTTGGCTATACCGCCATATTAATTATTACTTGATATAACCTTATAAAAGGCGACATGTGGGAATCGAACCCACGCGTGCCGGAGCCACAATCCGGTGCGTTAACCACTTCGCCAATATCGCCAAAACAAAAAATGGCAGGGGTAGTAGGAATTGAACCCACACTGACGGTTTTGGAGACCGTAGTTCTACCTTTAAACTATACCCCTATAAAAAATGGAAGAGAGTGGATTCGAACCACCGAACCCGAAGGAGCGGATTTACAGTCCGCCGCGTTTAGCCTCTTCGCTACTCTTCCAATAAATGGCGCAGGACAGAATCGAACTGCCGACACATGGAGCTTCAATCCATTGCTCTACCAACTGAGCTACTGAG
>NZ_JBXAXT010000010.1:0-16224 GCF_056781895.1 Dellaglioa sp. CoH-57-MRSF-22
TTCAGTACCCAAGATATTTTCATTGGTCTCAAAACCGCAATTGAGAAGAAAATCTGGATGATTCAGGCAGAGCTTGGGTCGGCGCCAGAAATTGATGAATAAAATAATATTAAAAAATCGGTAGGCTTATGGTAGATTGTAAAATTAATCCGAACGCCCATTTGGATATTGGACAGCCCTAGTTCACAAAAGGTTTCGATTTTAATTCGTTCGGAATAGGTTATACTAGGGTCCGTCTGAAAACTACTTAAGTAAGATGCAAATTGAGGCAATGTAGACCGTAGCCAGATAAACACGAGCGAGCTTATCATAACGCGCTGCAATCCTACGAAAGTTCTTCAACTGATTGAAGAAGTTCTCAATCAAATGGCGCTCACAATAAACGTGGTAATCACAGGTCCACTTGTCTTTGGTATTTTCCTTTGGCGGAATGGTATAGACGCCTGCTTTATCTTCAATATACTGGCGAAGTTTCGCGGTGCCATAGGCTTTATCCGCGATAATATTTGATTGAGAAATATCGAAGCCTTCCAGCAACTCACTGGCAACTTGGCTATCATGTACTTGACCACCTGTTAGGCGAAACCCCAAGGGATTCCCTAATCCGTCAACGAGTGCGTGAATCTTGGTCGTTCGGCCACCTCGACTTAGTCCAATAGCTTGATTTTCGACCATGCATTCGGCGTTTTTTTTGCGCTGCGCATGAGCCAGAGGATAGCGTTGAGGGCGGTACGGTTGTCTAGGCTTGATGGACGGACAGTCCGGTATGGCGGGAAGTATCCTTTGATTCGGTCCCACTGAGCATCTTCCAGTTCGTATCGTTTAGGTGTTGTCATCGGAATGCCTCGATTCGTTTTTCCTCAGATTATACCTGAATTTTTAGTTTTCAGACAGTCCCTAGAAAAATGCGTAGTTAACCGCATTTTTCTAGCACATCGTAATCTGCCGGTTATTCACAATAATTTTACCTTCCAAAGCTAACTGCTTAAATTGACGGCTGAGCGTCTCCGGCGTAATTCCCAAAATATTGGCGAGTTCCTTCTTTTTAAGTGGTAATTCAAAGACGACTTGTCCGGATTCCACCGCGACATCCCGCAAATAAGCCATCAGACGGTCCTTTGCATCCAATAGATCACGGCGCATCTGATTTTTCTCGACTTCAATCAATTGGTTGCCAAAATTGTTGATCATCGCTAACGATAAATTCGCTGATTCTCCGAGTAACTGCTGAAAATCAGCGTATTGAATGGAACAAACCCACGCATCACTAGTCGCTTGGATGTAGCCCTGATTTTCATGCGGTGCAAATAACCAGCGCTGACCGACCACATCACCAGTATGTAGTAAGTCAATAATTTTCTCCTTGCCATTATCAGCTAACGCATAGACTTTGGCCGTCCCCTCGTCCAAAATCAGCATCCCTTCTTGGTGGTCCAGCGGTTGTCGGATCAGTTGACCCTTTTGAAAAAACTTGCGATGGTGCGTCACTGTAATCAATTTAGTTTTAATTGTCGGTGACAGCGGCGCGAAAAGTGGCGAGCGACTGATACAATCCATTTTTGGGTGCATAAATTTTCCTTTCTTGACATATATCAATTTTAATAAGTTTAGAATAGCATATAATGGACTTATGATGAAGAATTGGAGGAATCATTCATGACTAAAAAATACGTTGCTAACATCGTACCACTAAACGCAGAAGACATTGGAACGGCACCCCATGGAACTGCCACCTTTGTTGAAGACGGTGACCAATTACACGTGGCGATTGAAATGTTTGATACACCTGCAAATACGCAACACTGGGAACATTTCCACGGTTTTCCAGATGGTAAGGCGGCCCAAATTGCCACGATGGCGCAGGATGCCAATCATGACGGATTTGTCGACTTGCCAGAAACTGAACCAGTCTCAGGGACAACGATGGTGCCATTTGACAACGCCCCACATCACATGGACGTGCCGAATGATAACTACCCAGTCGCTGACGCCCAAGGCCACTTTGCCTACGAAATCGATGTGCCATTAGCTGATTTGCAAGCGAAGTTCAAAGAAGTCTTTGGTACCGATGACTTGGAACTCGACAAACGGGTCATCTACATTCACGGCGTACCACAAGACTTGGTTTTACCAGCCACCGTTGCTGGTGAAGTTGGCGCCTACGATGCACACGTCACCTTACCGATTGCGGTTGGGAAGATTGAAGTCGCAGACTAACCTAAAATTTGAAGTAAGCTAAAACATAACGACCGGATGAGCCTATCACATGACAGGTTCATCCGGTCGTTATGTTTATTTCTTTAGACTATCGACGGAAGCCTTGAAAACGCGAAATCGATTGACGATTATGGTTCCGACTGGCGAAGCACGTCCGTTAATTGTTGCCGAAAAATTGGCGTCCAGATATTCCGATAACCTAATCGGGTTGGATGAGCGTCGTCGACCATTGCTAGTGGTTGGGCGCGATTTTCAGCTTTGACCACTGGATCCTGCCAGAGGTCAATAATCGTGAAGTGCCACTTTTTTTGTAAGACTTTCAATTACTGCACTAATTTACCATAATTCGCATCGTGTTTTCGCACACAAGTGAAGAACACGATTGGCACCGCCCAATGCTGTTGAACATAGGCCAGGATTGTTTCAATCGCTCCGAGCGTCGTCGTTTCGTCAAAGCCGTGGCGCTGTTGTGCACCCGTAACTTGCCCCATAGCCTTGTCATGCCGCCCATCATTGGTTGAAAGTTGGCAGACAAAAGCGTCTAATGGTTGGGTCACTGGAATCCGATGATAGAGCCGATGCACATAGCTATCTGGTGCGTTACCTGCTAAAGTGGTGCCACTCACCGCTTCCTTGATGGCAATCACGCCATCCGTCGCGACGAGATAATCGACGAACGAATCTTCCGGTGCACCCGCACCGGCCGTAATTGACGATCCCAGAAATGCAATCCGCCGACCCATCAACGGTGACTTGGGATTCAATGTTTGATGGCTAGGGGCGTAACTATAAAAATGGGCCCTGTACGTTCTAATTATCTTTTTTCAAAGCAAGATAATCAGTTGGTTCAAAACTAAAATATTGTTCTAGATTGCCATGATACTTCTCTAATTTTGCTTCCTTATTAATATCGTAAACACGATATAGCCAATATGATGAATTATGTAATTTCATGTGTTAAAACTTAATAGGAATTTAAATTTTATTATTAGATTTTTTAATCATTCACACGAAAATTAATTTTATAAAGAGCATACTCTATACTCTTATTTTTTTTCAAGAACTCAAAAAAGTGGAAACTCCCAGAATTTTAAATCTGGGAGTTTCCGCTTTTGTCATTTCAAGGATGGACTATTGTCCCAGCCTCTTCTAGTTTATTCTTGAGATATTTTTACTGTCTCTGCAGGTGCTGATACTTCTTTTTATTCTTTTCGACCTTTCAACTTATACTTCATTAATCTCATGGCATTGAAAATTACCACCAGGATACTACCTTCATGAACCAACATTCCGATAGACATATTCATCCATTCGCTGAAGAAGACGCTGGTCAACAAGACCAACACTACTCCAATTGCAATCGCGATATTTTGTTTCATATTATTAGCGGTAGCTTTTACTATTCCTAATGCGTGAGGCAAGTTGCTGAAGTTCGAGTTCATTAAAACGACATCGGATGTTTCGATCGCTACGTCCGTTCCGCTTCCCATTGCGATGCCAATGTCTGCTAAAGCTAAGGACGGACTATCGTTAACGCCATCTCCAACAAAGGCTACAATTTGACCACGTTGTTGGAGTTTTCCGATATAAGCCGATTTGTCTTCCGGCAACATGTGGCCGTGAGCTTCGGTCAAACCAAGTTCGCCTGCGACCACATCAACGGTTCCTTGGTTATCTCCTGAAAGAACGACTAGATTTTTTACGCCCAGGTCTTTTAATTCCTGCAAATTAGCTTTCACACCCGGACGGACTTGGTCGCGAATGCCCATCAGTACTTTTAATTCACCGTCGACCGCTGTCAAAACGAGAGAGTTCCCTTGTTGTTCAAACCGTTTGACATCTTTTTGCACTTTTTTGCTGAGAGTGACATTTTCTTTTTCCATCAAGGCCACATTCCCGACAGCCACTCTATGTCCAGCTACACTTGAAACGATTCCGCCGCCTTTCACGACTTCAGTTTCTTCAACAGGATAAAAGTTTGTTTCTCCAATTTGATTTAAGACCGCTTTTGCTAATGGATGATCTGATTCCCGTTCCACACTGGCCAGATAGCCAAGCGTTTCAGCAGAATCTTTTTCATACAGTTCAGTCGCTGCAACGGTTGGGTTTCCGACAGTTAAAGTACCTGTCTTATCAAATACAATTGTATCCACATTGCTGAAGTCTTGAATGACTTCACTCCCTTTTAAAAGAACACCGTTACGAGCACCATTCCCAATACCGGCAACGTTTGAGACAGGCACTCCGATAACTAATGCGCCTGGGCAACCTAGAACCAAGATGGTGATTGCTAACTCAATATTTTGACTGAACGCCCATACAACAATTGCCAGGACCAAGACAGCTGGTGTGTAGTATTTAGAAAAGCGATCAATGAACCGTTCCGCTTCGGATTTAGAATCTTGTGCTTCTTCCACGAGTTCAACAATTTTTCCAAATGTGGTGTCCTCACCAACTCGGTCAGCTCTGATTTGAATCGTTCCGTTTTCTAAAATGGTTCCTGCAAAAACTTCTGCATCAGCTAGCTTGTTGACCGGAACAGCTTCACCTGTAATGCTAGCTTCATTGATATGCCCTTCACCCGTAAGAACTGTACCATCTACTGGAACTTTCGCACCCGTTTTAACGAGCAAGATATCCCCTTCATCTACATCATCCACTTCTACTTCTTCAAATTCGCCATTATCCATTTGTTTCAAGGCGCTTTCGGGTGCCATTTCAGTCAATTCTTTGATAGCAGATCGCGTTTGGTTCAATGTTCGATGTTCCAAGTAGTGTCCGAATAAGAATAAGAACGTGACAATAGCCGATTCTTCATAATTTTGAATAAAAAG
Organism: Dellaglioa sp. CoH-57-MRSF-22; assembly: GCF_056781895.1. Next base: position 5,052 of record NZ_JBXAXT010000010.1, read on the forward strand.
CGCACCAATCGCTGCAATACTAACTAAGACATCAATACTGATGACTTTGACTTTCATTGCTTGAAACGCTTGAATGGCAATTGGCATAATCCCAAAGACAGAGGCGATGATCAAAGACCACTCTGAAAGTCCTACGTTTTCTAAAACAAAGTGACTGAAGAAACCGAGTGCGATTAACAATCCACTGATGACGGTGATAACATTTTTTTTGCTTAATATATATTGTTGCATGCTTTTTCCCTCCAAATTTAATTTCTCTTTTATTGATAAACAAAGTATAAGATAATTGCCTAAGTAATTAATTGACGGATATCAAGTTTAGAAAGTTCTCTTTTATCGTTTCTAAGCACCTCGAATCGGATTGCAACAAAAAAAGCAATCCTGGAAAAATAGCTTTCCTTCCAGAATTGCCTAGTTCATTTAATCTGTTAAGCGGCCTTGACTTTTGCTTTAAGGACCGGATAGCCTACGTTTTCGATAGCTTTTTGAATCTCTTCAATCGAAGTGACAGCTGAATCAAAATCGACTTTGACTTTGCTGGAGTTGAATAATACTTTAATGCTGTCTTTATCAACACCGTTAACTGATTTCACGGCACCTTCAATTTTTTGCATACAACTTGGACAAGACAACGTTTCTAATTGCAATATAGCTTTTTCCATAATTCCTATCTCCTTTATGTGTTTTTATTTTATCGGCAGCAGATTAATGAACACTGCCTTTTCCTCTTTACAACTGTAATATAGCTCACTTTTAGCAAACGAAAATTGACGCATATCAAGTTCGGCACTTCTTTTTATCTTTTTGCTCAATTCACCATCTTAATAGTCTTTTTCTGCCCCTTATTGCCATCAGAATAATAAGAAATTGGTGGATAATCTTGTCTGCGTATAAACCATACTACAATCGCGCCAATAAACAGGGCCAGAGACAAGGCTTGCGAAACGCGGATCCACTCGCCAATCCATAAACTGTTCGTTCGCATACCTTCAATGAAGAACCGACCCACTGAGTACCACAAAACGTAACTCAAAGCGACTTCTTCTTGACGCAAAAGCACTGAGTTCTGTCCCATTGTTAATGAAGAGCGACAGAACACCAACGTGTATAAAAAAGTGTGTCCGATTATTCGCTGTAAAGCAATAAATCATCTAAATCCTGAATCTTGATTCTTTTCCCAGACAGCTGTTGAATCAATCCCTCGTTCTCCAATTCTCCAAATTTGCGACTGATGGTCTCAGGTGTCGTTCCTAAATAGGAAGCAATGTCCTTTTTTGCCATCGGCAGGGTGATGGTGGGAGAGTTGCCCATTTCAGGTTCCACATTTTCTGCCAAAAACAAAACTAAACGGGTAATGACACTCTCCACGGCTACTTGTGCGGTTTGACGTGCGGATTTCTCTAACCGCTGCGACATCTCTCCTAGCAGCTTTAACGAAATTGCAGGATACTCTTTTAGAAACTCTTGTACATCATGTTGTTGAATCATGCAGACAGACGTATCTCGAGTAGCTTCTGCGTATTCCTCATGCACAGCATCAGGATTGAACAACGTCCATTCTCCCGTAAAGTCACCCGGATTCAAAATACGCACTAGTTGCTCTTTACCAGAATCAGACAAGCGATAGATGCGGACTTTTCCGCGATTCACAATATATAAGGCATCATCTTTTTCTTGCGAGCGAAACAGAAACGCCCCTTTTTGATAGTGCTTCGTGTGAGCTTTTCCAGCGATGCGATCCATCGAGCTTTCCTCCAAATGATTGAATATCGGGACTAAGCGGATACAAGCTGAGTGGTCTCCTGCTGCATGTGGTTGGGTGTATTGAGTCAATTCGTTCTCCCCCTTTATCAGTTTATTGTCCTTTTTTTAACTTTCCTATATTTAGTATAAAGGCCCCCTACCTCAAAAAAATTGACTCTCATCAAGAAAAGTCTTTTTAACGGCAAAAAAATAGGAGCTGGAAAGAGTCCCAACCCCAAAATCTTTAATTTTTAAATGTATGTTTACGAAAAACCTAATCTTCATCCTCATCAAACGCATCGTCGTCTTCCAATGCCTCTTTGCCAATGAATGCTTGCAGCATCCAAATGTTTTTATCTAAGTCATTTTTAAAAGCAATCAGTGTATCTTCTAAAGCATCGTCACCCTCATCCTGTACTAAACGAATAGCACGAATCGTTAATTCACGGGTACTTCTGAAATCTTCGATAATATTTTCAACCATGTCTTCTGCTTTAGCGTATTTATTGATGGCATCTTCTGAAAGCATGGAATATTTTTCAAATTCAGCGGTGGTTGAAGCCGGTTTATGACCGGAAGTAATCAAGCGTTCTGCTAGTTTGTCGAACCATTCTTCGTTTTGATTATACAATTCTTCAAATTTTTCATGCAGAGTGAAGAAATTAGCACCATTTACATACCAGTGATATTGGTGCAATTTCACATGTAAAGTATGCATGTTCCCTAAAAGATGATCCGAAATGGCCGCTGCATTAATTTTTGTATGATGGACATGTTCCTTGTGTTCTTGTTCTTCTTGCAATCTTTCTTGGGGTGTTCTTTCTTGAGAAGCTTTATTTTCAGTCATGATCTATTCCTCCTATAATTTTGGTTTGTTTAAAATAGTTTCCTTTGATTTCTCCTTTTCCTTTACTGAATTTAGTATAGGATAGATTTCCGTTAAAAAAATTGACGCTCATCAAGAAAAGTATTTCTTAATAGACGCCAGGCTTCTCTATTAAATTCAACTGAAATAATCAAAGGAATGAGGTCGTTCCCTCCAAACAAAAATTTCATTAAAGTAGGGCCTAAAAAAAGAATAGCAACTATACTTTGTCAAGAGACCTGACTGCTATTTTTTTGCTTGTTATTCTTCAATTACCAAATGTCTTGCCTTGCAGTATATTTAATGCTCTTTCTCACTAGTGTTGCATGCAACACTAGTGAGAAAGAGTATTAATAAGATTAACCTAGACGAATAACTTTACTTTATTTATGTCATACCATAAATAAAAATTGAAAAGAATTTTTTTATTTATTTTTAGTATTTTGATATTGATTGAGAGTTTTACTTATTATGGTTTTTAAGTCATCCATAGCTTTTCTCCTTATAAATTACCCTGATGGAAATGGTGGGAATTAAAAGTCGTCTTTATTAATCTCATAAATTGGAAATTGATTGATGGTTTTTATACCAACCTTATATTTAATTATTAGTTTAGCCAATTGTTCACCGTCAATAGCTTTTATATGTAGACGTTTAGCGGATATTAAAGCATCTTGAGTGTAGGATGAAGTAGTTATAAAGACACCACTATTACTATTTCCTGCACTTCTTTCCTGAAGTGCTCCACTAAAACTTTGGATGGTTCTAGAACCTACAGAATTTGATTTAGCGTATCTTTTAACCTGGATGTATATATTTTGTAGCCCTAATGCATCTTGTTGGATAAATCCATCAACTCCACCGTCTCTAGTTGCTTGCGTAGTTATTGCCTGACCATCAGTTCCACAATACCCCATCACTTATTAATTATAGACCCTAAACAAACATCTTTTGTAAAAAGCCTTTTTTCTGTTCTTTCAACAAATCTAACTTACGTTGCTAAATCCGTAAACGTAATTTGGTTAACGACTTCATAACGTGAATGTCCACCAGCCACTTCATCACCATAGAATATTTCAAGTTCTAGCTGCGTCCCAACACCACCCGTACCCGCCAACATGAGTTGCGCATCATACGGCGTTTTATTCTTCGTTAGTTCCAACTTCACTTGTTCAAACTCATTATCAGATAACGGCGTATCTTCTAGTCGTTTACGATTGTTGGCATTCAGAATGTCGCGCCAGTGGTCATATAGCCGATCAACTGTTACACCAGAATAATCTGTTAGATATTCCCAACCTTCACTCTTTAGCTTGTCAATTACAGCTTGTTCAAATTTATCTTCCGCCATTTAACTAGTCTTCTTTTCTTTTTTAGTTGTAACTATTTACCAAAACGCCACCACTTTTTAGGTTTAGGTTGTGACTCCGGGGTGCTATTTTCAGGTTCCGGTTGTTTGTCTGACGTCACTTCTTTTTCACCATCATCATGCGGTGCCATCGTTAAGGCTTTCAAGTCCTTAATTTCTGCCTTGTATTCTTCGAGCAGCTTTTTGTCTTGCAAAGCTAACCGTTGTTGTTGGTCTAGTAAGTTTTGCATTTGAGCTATTTGCGAATCTTTATTTTCTAGTTGCTTATCCTTAACTGCTAATTGTTTATCTCTATTTTTCTTAACTTCATCAAGTTCACTAATTAAATAGTTGTGGATATCCCACTTTGTCTCTTTGTCTGTTTGTTTGTCATTTGTCTGTTTATTTGTCTTGGTTTTGTTTGTCTGTTTGTCGACCTTCGACCTTATAAAATGCTGTTCTTCTAAAGATAAAATAACTATACCTTTGTCGTTTGTTTGCCTTGTTTTGTTTGTCAGCGACTTTATATGATATTGTATTGCCTGTTTTGAAACACCTAACTCCTCAGCAAGTTCTCGAATTGTTTTTAAATTTTCACTCATGATCTATATCCTGCCTTTTAACGATTGGTAGATACTGTTCAATCGATTTTTTAAGATACTTAGCAATATTCTTTTTCGAATAGTCATCTTGTTTATCTCGAATATATGCTAAGTGTTCTTTCACGCCCTTTAAACCACGTAACTCTTTTAATTCGTCATAAAGTGGATAAACATTTTTCTGTAACCCTGACAAAATAGTCGTATCCGTTAAATCAATATATGACAATAAAAACTGCTCCATCAACAACTTTGTATATGGGCTTTTCATAGCTTCATATACAAGGTCTTTTTCCCTTTCTTCTTGCCTTATCTTACCGTCAATATAAGCGAGATCATCTAACTTATAACTAGTATCATCTGCGACTGGTTTTTTTGTAATGTGAAAAGAAACGCTCTCAATACTGCGTCCTTTCTTTACTTTGTCATAAGTCACATTAAAAGTTGTCTGTTCATTAATTTCTGATATTGATTTTTTTAAGACCCACTTTGTAAAATCCGTCATATTTTTATACTCATTCACCGTATCAGTCATTTCTCTTAATTCTCGCATACTGATAACTGGATTACGGTAACTTTCAACTTGCTCTTGTCTACGGCCGCCTTTAAAGTTGTAATGCTCATATTGGCTATAATTCATAGATAACCAACGGTACAATATAACTGAATACTTGCTATTTAATTCTGAAATATCTGACAAGGCATGTTGCGTAAAATTGGTTTTAAGATTAATCAAGTAAGGCATAATCTTATCGCTAAACTGAATCGTCACTTCATCATGATAATCTGACCACTTTACATAAGGAATTGGAACGATACTTTCAAAATCAAATCCCTTATCTTGTACTATTTTAATCTGAAAAAAAGCCTGTTTTTGCATCTTTTCAATCGCTTCTTTAAACCGACTATGTTTATTACTATCATCCACTTTAAAAAAAGCAAACAACTCTTGCTTGGACAAATAAACCGTCTGATCTTTTGGGGGATTGTCGGTATCAATCAACGAGACGGCTAATTCAAACATTTTAAGTGGGGTTTTATCCATTTTGGCAATGGACGTTATTAAGCTATTATGTTCAACAACTTTGCGTTTAGATAATTCATTCAAGGTCTGAACCTGCCTTGTCTTTGATTCTGGTATAATTGACATATAAATACGCTCCTTTGGGCGTGTTGTTGGATAAGCATAAAGAAAAACTTTTGGTCGGGAATTTCTTTATGCTTTTATTGTACCAAAATACAGAGAGTATCATTAATTAAAATTCTCTATATGCATAGTTTTTTCTCTCTATATGCATAGTTTTTTCTCTCTATATACATAGTTTTTTCTCTTGGTTTTTTCTTTGAATCCATTGCAAACACTATATTTATAACTACGCAAAAGAACAAAAGATTAAAATATAAAAGATAAACTTATAATAGGCTTCGCCTTTTTATTGATTCAATAAAAAACAAAACAAAAGAACACGGTGCACATAAATTTTGTACAGGGTGTTCTTTTTGTTTTGAATTATTTTAAATGACGGATTGCTAGTTATCTAACATAGATTGCCACTTATTACGCCAATAGCGACGTTTTAAGTTACTTAATGCTTAATTCTACGTTGAATGGTTTAAAACGCTTATACGGGCAAATAAGTCGGTTTAACGTTACAGAGTTGGTCCTTTAAAAAGATCACGCGTTAATTCAATTATTCGATTAATTAATGCTTTAACTTGTTCAATGCCCCAATCTAATCTAGTTGGCGCTATTTTCGTATCTGGATCTTCTCTAGCTGTCGTCAGTGTTTTTAACCAGGACTGGGCTACTTTTTTATTTTTTGTGAGTTCTTCATGATCCAGCTTATAAAGAACATACCGGGCCTCCACATCAGTATGCGATAGCTTGTCGACACCATAATCATTTTTAAGCATGTCTCTCATGGCATAATCCAGCTGTTGCTGTTCTCGTTGATCCACCTGAAGCGCTTGATGCGTTTCTTTCAGGTTTTGATAATCTGCTTGGACAGCTGCTAATTGCGCTTTGACCTGGCCTAACGTTTGCTTGAGTTCTTCTGTCTCATGCTGGCTTTGTAAGGTGGCTTTCTTCATCGTGGCTAACACGTTTTTAAAGCGATCTAAGTCATCTGGTTTAAGCACCGTCTTACCAAAGAGATTTTTAGATAAGTCTTGTTTAAAATCATCAATTTGTTTTTCGGCTAAGTCAACTTCCTTTAAAGCTTGATCCGTGATTTTAAGTACGGCCTGTTTAGCCCTAATATTTTTTTCAACGTCAGCTAGTTCCGTTTTTAAAGCGTTGAACTGATCATTGTATTTTTTGATTTCAGCCACATTCTCAAATGGTAAGGTTTTGTGATTTAAAATCCCTTGTTCATAAAATGGCAGCACTTTTTTTAAATGCTGATCTAAATCCTCATGAAAGGTTTGCAAATCCTGCCGCGTTAGCACTTCTTTAGCGGATACTTTATCACGTGACTTTTTATCATCAAAAACCACTGGGACAAAGGCATAGTGCAAGTGAGGGGTTGTCTCGTCATAATGCACGACAGCTGCCACGGAATTTTCTTGACCATAACGGTCATTAAGAAAATTGCTGGTTGCTTCAAAAAAGGCGCTCTGTTGATCGTGGGGCGCTTCTGAGAGTTCTTCAGGTAAAGTGACAATCCAAGTCGCTAACGCCTTCACATCGTCTCTTTTCATGCAATAAACGTCATTTAAACGCGCATTGAAGCGGGTAAGCATATCAGAACCATCTGCCATGAGATCTTGATTCAGATAGGTTTTCGACACATCAATTTCTTTGTTAGTGTGATGGTCAGTTTTACGTTCAAAGTGAACCGCTAAACCAGGGACTGCGCCACGCGTATTTTTCTTTAAATGCGCCATCAAAAATGCCTCCTCAAAAAGGGTTTTCCAAGACCAGTATAACACCGTTAAAAATCTGGTATAGCCTGTTATACCAAAATTCTATTTTGGACAGGCTCTGCGAGGCGCGTCATCGACAAGCGATGACCGTAGCGTTTCCCCTTCCTACTGGGGAAACTGCTATTTTACAGCGCCTATTATCCGGCTCGTAAAACCTCCGGCGGGTCACGCCGTGACAGGGCAATTTATCATTGCATGATCACCTTCAGTGGGAGCATGTCATGCAGAACACTACCCGCGTGGGGCAAGCTGATGTCAGCTTAACCACATAAAAAAATCAGTTGAGATAGTATCTGTATCTATCTCAACTGATTTTGAATGCTAATATAATTTTCCAGCGTATTAATTTAAATCCCAAATGATTACCCCTATACCCTGTAAACCAACTACATGCGTTTTTTTGGTAACCATTTTAATAAATCAAAACTGGTATGGATTACAACCAGGATTGTCAGAATGATATAAAAGGAATTATCTGAGGTGAGCTTGTTTTCGATCATCATGTAAATTAAGATTATTACGGCGCACAATAGGAAAATAACATTAAGTATAAGAGCATTTGAGCGGTGTTTGGCAGACAAATATCACTTATATTCAGTTGACTAATCACAGATGGGTCTATTTAGCGACCGTTTTGGATCCTGAGAAGATAAAAGTATTGGGCTATAAAATTGGCGATACAATGACAGCCGAGCTAGCCACAAGTGCCTTACAGATGGCGTTAGATAAGCATCGAAAGCCATTAATTATTCATTCAGATATGGGGGCGCAATACACGAGTGCTGAATTTAATATTAAATGTCAAAATTATGGCTTGAAACATTCATATTCACTCAAAGGCCATCCGTACGATAATGGCCGTATGGAAGCGTTTCGTTCAATATTGAAGCGTGAAGAGGTGTATCTGAAGGCATACCAAACATTAACTGAAGTCCAAGCAGCCACTGGTTGGTATATCAATTTTTATAATCGCAATCGTATCTCAAATGTTGCCTAAGTAACTGAATAAAAATAGTCCAATTTATTGACTTCTGAGCAAAGCCCCGCGATGTTTGATCGTTGGAGAGTTCATATTAAAATCATCTTTTTCTATATTAGTATTGTGGGACGTTTACATTTTCATTCCCATTTTTTCATAAGACTGCATACCGCCCATCCAAATCTCAGATGGTTTGACGCCACGTTCTTTAGCCAAGGCCATCATTAACGTATCCATATCCATCAATTTATATTCTTGCTTTGGCTTGGCTGGATCGAATGTTTCAATCTGTGCCATCATGCCGCCATCTTCGTGCTCAATGATATGGCAGTGATACATATAAACCCCTGGCAAATCAAAGCGAACCAGCAGCCGAACCGTTTCACCAGGATTCACGCCAACGGTATCTTTGAAACCATGTTCATTTGGATACGGCGCATGCCCATTCCGCGACAAGACTAAGAATTGGGTTCCATGCACATGGAATGGATGAACCATTCCAGGCGCATCATTGCTATTGGTAACATCCCAGTACTGGGCTTTGCCAATTGGTTGCGTGGCATCAATCCGCTGCATGGCAAACTTTTTACCATCAATCGCAACACCTTCGTCCATCCCCTGCATCACAACGTGGCGAACTGGCAAAGCCGGGTCAACCACTGGTGCCTTCACATCGAACAACTTATCAGGCAAGGTAGTCTGATCCGGTTTGAACGCATGAATGCGGAACTTCAGCAATGGCACATCATCCGTATATAAGGTGACCTCGTCGCCTTCATGGTATTGGCCAAAATCAACGATCACTTCGGCACGCTCAGCACAAGTCAGCATCAAATGGGTAAATTTGACCGGCTCCGGTAATAGTGAGCCATCCCCGCCAATTTGCGTAAATGGCAGGTCATCGGAAAAATGCAACCGCCATTCACGGCGATTAGCACCATCCAGAAAACGCAACCGGACCTTTTGCGTGGTGACATCAAAATAGGGATTGATTGTACCGTTAATCATTGCAGTTGGCCCAGCAACACCGTCAGGATCATAATCAGCCCGGTAGTCCCACTGGTTGTTCTCATGAAAACGCCGGTCTTGCAAAATGACCGGAATATCGTCAACGCCATAGTTCCTTGGCAATGGCAGGCTGGCTTCATGGTCGTCTTTGACAATCACCATGGCAGCCAAACCATGCCAAACCTGCTCGGCTGTGGATGGGCACGGATGCGCGTGCAGCCACAAAGTCGTCGCCGGTTGTTCCAATGTGAAGTCGATATGCTTACTTTCACCCGGATAAACCGGCGCATGGCATCCGCCATCAACATAAGGGCCACTGACATTAGCCCCATGCCAATGAAAAGTGGTCAACTCAGGCAGGGTGTTTTTCAGTGTCACATGCGTATGCTGACCACGGCGATACACAATCGTCTGACCTAACAGACTGGTATTATAGCCCCACGTCTTGGTCTTCGCCCCAGGTAACAGTTGCGTTTCCCCAGCCTCTGCTGTCACCGTGTAATAAACGTCGGTCGCCGTCTCTTTATCCGGTTTCAACAACGGCGGCACATTTAAGGGCTTCTCAGGCGCATCACTGACCTCAAGCGGCACGTACCCGCCATCGTGGAGATCAAACGCTGGCTCATCAAAGAAATAGTTCGTATAGGTTTTCATCGTGATTTCCCCTTCTGACAATAATTTTAACACTTTTTAGGGTTGCCATAAACATAATTTAGAATTAACCTAAAGTAGTATCGAAAAATGGTATAGGTCTTATCCATACACTTGAGGAGGATTTTCATGCAACAAATGTCGAAAACAATGGGCTGGCTCATGCTGGCGTTAAATGTGGTGCTGCTGATTCTAATTGGTACCATGCACAATATGGCAGCGATGTGGTTAATGGGTCTGATTATGACTTTGGACGCTGTGACAGGTTTAGTTGCCGCTTATCGGCCCCAGTCAAGTCAACAACACGCCCACCAGCGCTAGTTTATTAAGCAGTTGCTGCAGTCTACTAAAAATAGCATTTGATGCTTGACCAATATATCGTTTATCATCACCCAACAATATATAGATGCCAGGTTTTTTAGACTCATCAATCAACTGAATGCTAGCTAAATCGTCTTTATTCGCAATGACCACAAATGATGGTTCGTCATAGAATATTGAAATGTTATCATTCCCTGACTCTCGGCTGATAAATATGTGATTGGGCATGTGATCATCGACCTCTTTTTTTAGGCGCTATTATACCGCCGAACAAAAAAACAGCCCCCATTATCTACTAGTCAGATAATGGGGGCTGTTTTAATAGTCTTTTCGAGGAGTTATTATATAATTATAGACCCTATATATTCATAGCCCCTTTCTGTTTGGTGTTTAAGTATTAGTCATCGATGTCATGCACTATCTTGTTTAGCTCCGTTTTGATGGAACTGGGAATATTTTCTAAATTGAAATGATTATATATTTCTTTATCCTTAAGCATACTTTTTTGTGCCTTATTTAATTTACACTCATTGTTACCCACTACCCATTCATCCTTTGTACGTATAAAGGGGTTTTGCGCACTTTCCTTTAACGCGTTTTGAACATCTTCATAAGGTAAATAGAATTCAATTGTAGATTTATTTAATTGGTAGATTGTAACGTCTCCATCTTTTCAAAACGACTTAATTCTACGGGCTATAAATAACTTAATTTGCCAGTGTATAACGTTTCAG
>NZ_JBXAXT010000011.1:0-1846 GCF_056781895.1 Dellaglioa sp. CoH-57-MRSF-22
AGCATGGCAACGTCCTACCCTCGCAGGGGGCGACCCCCAACTACTCTTGGCGCTAAGAAGCTTAACTTCTGTGTTCGACATGGGAACAGGTGTATCCTTCTTGCTATCGCCACCACACTCTTTTTTTGAGAAAACTTATTCTCTCAAAACTAGCTAATATTTATCATTGATTTTTAAGCCGTACACCGTTTCACACCACTTTGTGGTTAAGTCCTCGACCGATTAGTATTGGTCCGCTCCATACATCACTGTACTTCCACTTCCAACCTATCTACCTGATAATCTTTCAGGGGTCTTACTTCCATAAAGGAATGGGAAATCTAATCTCGAGGTGAGCTTCACACTTAGATGCTTTCAGCGTTTATCTCATCCATACATAGCTACCCAGCGATGCCCTTGGCAGAACAACTGGTACACCAGAGGTATGTCCATCCCGGTCCTCTCGTACTAAGGACAGCTCCTCTCAAATTTCCTACGCCCGCGACGGATAGGGACCGAACTGTCTCACGACGTTCTGAACCCAGCTCGCGTACCGCTTTAATGGGCGAACAGCCCAACCCTTGGGACCGACTACAGCCCCAGGATGCGATGAGCCGACATCGAGGTGCCAAACCTCCCCGTCGATGTGGACTCTTGGGGGAGATAAGCCTGTTATCCCCAGGGTAGCTTTTATCCGTTGAGCGATGGCCCTTCCATACGGAACCACCGGATCACTAAGCCCGACTTTCGTCCCTGCTCGACCTGTAAGTCTCGCAGTCAAGCTCCCTTGTGCCTTTACACTCTGCGAATGATTTCCAACCATTCTGAGGGAACCTTTGGGCGCCTCCGTTACCTTTTAGGAGGCGACCGCCCCAGTCAAACTGCCCACCTGACACTGTCTCCCACCACGATTAGTGGCGAGGGTTAGAGTGTTCATACAACGAGGGTAGTATCCCACCAATGCCTCCTCCGAAACTAGCGTTCCGGTCTCTACGGCTCCTACCTATCCTGTACAAGTTATACAAACACTCAATATCAAGCTACAGTAAAGCTCCATGGGGTCTTTCCGTCCTGTCGCGGGTAACCCGCATCTTCACGGGTATTATAATTTCACCGAGTCTCTCGTTGAGACAGTGCCCAAATCGTTACGCCTTTCGTGCGGGTCGGAACTTACCCGACAAGGAATTTCGCTACCTTAGGACCGTTATAGTTACGGCCGCCGTTTACTGGGGCTTCAATTCTGGGCTTCGCCGAAGCTAACTCATCCTCTTAACCTTCCAGCACCGGGCAGGCGTCAGCCCCTATACGTCATCTTACGATTTTGCAGAAACCTGTGTTTTTGATAAACAGTCGTTTGGGCCTATTCACTGCGGCTGACCTTTCGGTCAGCACCCCTTCTCCCGAAGTTACGGGGTCATTTTGCCGAGTTCCTTAACGAGAGTTCTCTCGCACACCTTAGGATACTCTCCTCGACTACCTGTGTCGGTTTGCGGTACGGGTAGTTATATTCTAACTAGAAGCTTTTCTTGGCAGTGTGACATCAGTTACTTCGCTACTTAATTTCGCTCCCCATCACAACTTGTCCTTAAAGTTAAGCATTTAACTCAACTTCAGACTTATTGCTTGGACGCACATATCCATCAGTGCGCTTCCTTAGCCTGCTGCGTCCCTCCATCGTTCAAACAAATATAACTAGTACAGGAATCTCAACCTGTTATCCATCGTCTACGCCTCTCGGCCTCGACTTAGGTCCCGACTAACCCTGGGAGGACGAGCCTTCCCCAGGAAACCTTAGTCATTCGGTGGACAGGATTCTCACCTGTCTTTCGCTACTCATACCGGCATTCTCACTTCTAAGCGCTCCACC
>NZ_JBXAXT010000011.1:1944-3344 GCF_056781895.1 Dellaglioa sp. CoH-57-MRSF-22
CAGTCCTTACGGTCTAGCTTCGTTGCCCTTAGAACGCTCTCCTACCACGGAACCCTAATGGGTTCCATCCACAATTTCGGTAACATGTTTAGCCCCGGTACATTTTCGGCGCAGAATCACTCGACTAGTGAGCTATTACGCACTCTTTAAATGGTGGCTGCTTCTGAGCCAACATCCTAGTTGTCTGTGCAATTCCACATCCTTTTCCACTTAACATGTATTTTGGGACCTTAATTGGTGGTCTGGGCTGTTTCCCTTTCGACTACGGATCTTATCACTCGCAGTCTGACTCCCGGATATAAATCAATGGCATTCGGAGTTTATCTGAATTCAGTAACCCTAGATGGGCCCCTAGTCCAAACAGTGGCTCTACCTCCATGATTCTTAATTCCGAGGCTAGCCCTAAAGCTATTTCGGAGAGAACCAGCTATCTCCAAGTTCGTTTGGAATTTCTCCGCTACCCACACCTCATCTCAGCATTTTTCAACATACATGAGTTCGGTCCTCCAGTGCGTTTTACCGCACCTTCAACCTGGACATGGGTAGGTCACTTGGTTTCGGGTCTACGTCTACTTACTATGGCGCCCTATTCAGACTCGCTTTCGCTACGGCTCCGTCTTATCAACTTAACCTCGCAAGCAAACGTAACTCGCCGGTTCATTCTACAAAAGGCACGCTATCACCCATTAACGGGCTCTAACTATTTGTAGGCACATGGTTTCAGGAACTATTTCACTCCCCTTCCGGGGTGCTTTTCACCTTTCCCTCACGGTACTGGTTCACTATCGGTCACTAGGGAGTATTTAGCCTTGGGAGATGGTCCTCCCGGATTCCGACGGAATTTCTCGTGTTCCGCCGTACTCAGGATACTGCTCTGAGAGATTTTCATTTAGTATACGGGGCTATCACCCTCTACGGCGAGTCTTCCCAGACTCTTCTACTATAAAAATCTTTGGTAACTCAAATGAGCAGTCCTACAACCCCAAGAAGCAAGCTTCTTGGTTTGGGCTCTTCCCTGTTCGCTCGCCGCTACTTAGGGAATCGATTTTTCTTTCTATTCCTGCAGGTAATTAGATGTTTCAGTTCCCTGCGTTTACCTCTATATAACCTATGTATTCAGTTAATAGTAACAGTCGATTAAAACTGCTGGGTTCCCCCATTCGGAAATCTCCGGATCAAAGCTTACTTACAGCTCCCCGAAGCATATCGGTGTTAGTCCCGTCCTTCATCGGCTCCTAGTGCCAAGGCATTCACCATGCGCCCTTGATAACTTAACCTAACTTTACTTAAAGCAAAGTGGTTTTGTTAAGAACTACGTTCTTAACTAATAAAACGCGGTGTTTCTCGGCTTATTGCTTAAAAATTTAATAAATATTATCTAGTTTTCAAAGAACAAATTT
>NZ_JBXAXT010000011.1:3442-5228 GCF_056781895.1 Dellaglioa sp. CoH-57-MRSF-22
CCTCAAAACTAAACAAATTTTCGACAAGTGTGTAGGTTTCCGTAATATTCCTTAGAAAGGAGGTGATCCAGCCGCAGGTTCTCCTACGGCTACCTTGTTACGACTTCACCCTAATCATCTGTCCCACCTTAGACGGCTGGCTCCTAAAAGGTTACCTCACCGGCTTTGGGTGTTACAAACTCTCATGGTGTGACGGGCGGTGTGTACAAGGCCCGGGAACGTATTCACCGCGGCATTCTGATCCGCGATTACTAGCGATTCCAACTTCATGTAGGCGAGTTGCAGCCTACAATCCGAACTGAGAACGGCTTTAAGAGATTAGCTTAACCTCGCGGTCTCGCAACTCGTTGTACCGTCCATTGTAGCACGTGTGTAGCCCAGGTCATAAGGGGCATGATGATTTGACGTCATCCCCACCTTCCTCCGGTTTGTCACCGGCAGTCTCATTAGAGTGCCCAACTAAATGCTGGCAACTAATAATAAGGGTTGCGCTCGTTGCGGGACTTAACCCAACATCTCACGACACGAGCTGACGACAACCATGCACCACCTGTCATTCTGTCCCCGAAGGGAACGGCCTATCTCTAGGTTTGTCAGAAGATGTCAAGACCTGGTAAGGTTCTTCGCGTTGCTTCGAATTAAACCACATGCTCCACCGCTTGTGCGGGCCCCCGTCAATTCCTTTGAGTTTCAACCTTGCGGTCGTACTCCCCAGGCGGAGTGCTTAATGCGTTAGCTGCAGCACTGAAGGGCGGAAACCCTCCAACACTTAGCACTCATCGTTTACGGCATGGACTACCAGGGTATCTAATCCTGTTTGCTACCCATGCTTTCGAACCTCAGCGTCAGTTACAGACCAGAGAGCCGCTTTCGCCACTGGTGTTCTACCATATATCTACGCATTTCACCGCTACACATGGTGTTCCACTCTCCTCTTCTGCACTCAAGTTATCCAGTTTCCAATGCATTTCTTCGGTTGAGCCGAAGGCTTTCACATCAGACTTAAAAAACCGCCTGCGTTCGCTTTACGCCCAATAAATCCGGATAACGCTTGCCACCTACGTATTACCGCGGCTGCTGGCACGTAGTTAGCCGTGGCTTTCTGGTTAGATACCGTCACTAGGTAAACAGTTACTCTTACCTACATTCTTCTCTAACAACAGAGCTTTACGATCCGAAAACCTTCTTCACTCACGCGGCGTTGCTCCATCAGACTTTCGTCCATTGTGGAAGATTCCCTACTGCTGCCTCCCGTAGGAGTTTGGGCCGTGTCTCAGTCCCAATGTGGCCGATCACCCTCTCAGGTCGGCTACGTATCATTGCCTTGGTGGGCCTTTACCTCACCAACTAGCTAATACGCCGCGGGTCCATCCAAAAGTGACAGCTTACGCCGTCTTTCATTATCAAACCATGCGGTTTAACAAATTATGCGGTATTAGCACCTGTTTCCAAGTGTTATCCCCCTCTTTTGGGCAGGTTACCCACGTGTTACTCACCCGTTCGCCACTCATTATCTTCGGTGAGTGCAAGCACTCGGTGAAGATAATGCGTTCGACTTGCATGTATTAGGCACGCCGCCAGCGTTCATCCTGAGCCAGGATCAAACTCTCATATAAAAAGTTGATTGCTCTTATTGTTTTGTTACTTTTTGAAACTAGCGAATTGACTTCGCAAATGTTTGCTCTTAACTCTTAGTTAAGAGACCCTACACATTTGATTTGTCGAAAATTTGTTCAGTTTTCAAAGATCTACTTGGTTGCTTTTGACAACTTTTATATCATATCAA
>NZ_JBXAXT010000012.1:0-4217 GCF_056781895.1 Dellaglioa sp. CoH-57-MRSF-22
AGATATTGTGGTAATTCCTCTTGAATGCGCTGTAAGGCTTCACGATTGAATATACGCTTAGCTGAGAGCTTTCTATCATCATCAAAGGGCACAATGCCCATATGCATGTGAGGGGTCTTCTCGTCCAAGTGAACGACCGCATAACGAATATTTTCGTCGCCATAGTTATCTGCAAAATATTGTTTGGCTGTTTCAAAATATTTACGGGTTTCGACTTCGTCTAATTGCTCAAAAAAATCTTTGTCACTGGTTAGAATCCACTCATTGACTAAAACAGCGTCTTTGCGAACTGCCCGCTTACTAGCTTTATTTTCGTTGATATAGGCTTCAATATCCGTTTTAAAATTATCAGTGCGCCCAGCCACCAAATCATAATTCAAGTGGGAGCGGGAAACATCAATATCTTCGTTGCTGTGATTAGTCGTTTTCCGTTGGTCATGATTGCCAATACCGACTAAATTATCAGCTTTTAATTTCGTCATTCTAGCCACTACAAAACTCATAGTACGCACCTCATTTCGGAGTTATCTTCCAAGTAAAGTATAACCCACTATACTTCACTCTGTGAAGTGTGGTCTCTGCGAGGCTAAAAACTGTCTGTCCACTTTGCCCCTTTTTTCGCCTTTAGGCTGAAAAGGTTCGACGTGAACAGGCACAAAAAAAAACGCCTACAGCTGTCCTTTTTTCTAGTAACAGAAATGATATTTTCACCTTTGCATTTTTCCGCAACGATTGCAAATTCATTTCAATATCAAATTCAAAACAACAGACCTTGCCACTTTTTCAAAAGTGGCAAACCCAGAAAATTTCTACATGTCTCCGACGGCTCGAAAACGAGTTGCCAAGAGGGTGGAAAATCAGTGGATCGTATCAACTTCTTAAATTCCTTCCGATTTGCTTCAGTCAGACATTTATCGTTGACCCTACCGTTTATTTTCCCACTGGCCAAATAAAAAAGAGTAGCCTAAGCTACCCTTTTCTAAAAAAATAGTTCAACAATCGCGCCCATTGAAGGTAAATTTTTAAGAAATAACATTTTTTCATTTTACTTAGAAAATATAATACTAGCCCCTTTTATCACATTTTTCCGTACAAATAGAAATGCATATTCTCTTGTAATTCTGGCAAATCGAGCGTTTCTTCAGCTAATCGTTCCAAACCTTGATGTTCATAAAAGCCAAAATTACATGTCGTATCCGTAAATAAGTAAAATGTCTTAAGATTTTCAGATGTCATATAATCTAAAAATTGTTGATACAATTGTTTACCGATACCTGAACCACGTTGGTTTCCATCTACAACAAAAAAAGCTAATTCACCATCAAAGTTTGTACCAATGCTCTTTAAAAGAATTTCATCAACTTCTTCAAATTTTTGAAACGTCTTTCCAATTTTACGCCCTTCTTTAGATATAGCAATTCGTGCAACAGCAATTCCTTGCCGAATAAGATACCTTAGTGGTTTACGATGTGTTTCTCTATTTTTACCCATAATAATACCAACAGGCACTTCATTAAAAACAGCAACACTAGTAAATGTTTGATTAACAAGACAACTGGCAAGATATATTTTAGACAGTTGTTTAGCTAATTTTGGGCTTCCTAATCGATCGTAGTTCCATGATTTGCGAATCATATCTTCCAAGATATGATAATCGGATGGTTTAATAGGACGGTATTTAATATCTGCTTGTGTCATTACTTTTCCTCCAAATAATTAACTTCTAAATTGTTCTTAAATCCAATATATTCCACGTCAATAATCATTACTTAACCTCTCCAGTCTCAATATTTATTTTATTTCTCCCATTTCTATCAATTCCTCAAATCCTTCAACAAAGTAATCTCTATCTTTCAAACAAACAACTCGTTTTTCTGGACCTTCAGGTGTCTCAGTTTCACTTAACTTTATACCACAAATAAAGCATTGACCTAAAAGCTCTTTAGTCGGGATAACATTTTGATCAGTGTATTCTAAGTATTTCTCAACATCACTTTCACTAAACTCTCTCATGCTCTCACCCCTCTCTCATTCTTTATTTCTCCTGTATCAGGATCAATGGTTTTTGAATAGACCGGACGATAACCACATTGGTAATTTGCATCAAAATATAGTCGAAAAATTCCAGAAGAACTTGAAATTATTTCATTCACATATTTCATACTCTCAATTCCAAATTCGTTACCTCTTTGTCTGATAAACGAGCTTAATTCCTTTACATTAACAATGTTATATTCATCTACAATTTCAAGTAAAGTCTGCCTTAATTCTTTCTTTTCATTTTCATCAAGTGTTACGTATCTATCAATATCAAAATCATTTATAAAGATTAAATCTTTTTTATCGTAGCGGTGTTTACCTTTCTTAATTGCATCAGAACTTTCATGCGTTAAATACTGAAAATAATACTCCACGCTATCAACAATTTCGATATGAGATACAGATTGATCACCTAAATTACGTTTTATTTTTTTCCGAATACTTTCAACAGTAACCGGATTACGAGCAATATACAAAACATGATAATGTGGTTTTTTATAAATTGATCCACCAGCACTTATTATCTCTTGTTCATCAGGAGTCATATCTTTAAATTTTCGTTCAGTTTTATCTAAATTATGGAGCGGACTAATCGCCATAGGAATACCAGTTTTTTCTAAATTTTCAATAAAGTTTTCAGGAATACTTTCAGGATACAAAATGAATGCAAAGTTTCTAGCCTTTGTATTTTTAGTAGTCATATAGTATAATCACCTTTAGAAAATAAAAGCATTTTTCACGAGCGAACTTGAGAGAGGGCGCTCTTTTTTTATGCTCATTTTTCTCCTTTCTTAGATTTTTCGATAACATCACGCATATAGTTTCTAATATCGTAAGTTACAATTTTTCCTTCACTTTTTAAAATCTCTTTGTAATCAGCATACATCTTTTTAGGTATTCTAACGGTTACAACTTGATATTCTGTTTTCTCTTCAGGCATAAAACTCACTCCTTTATTTTTTTATCATTATACATCATTATATACTTATAGTCTATATAGTCAAAAAATAACCCGTTTAAAAAAACGGCGGTCAAAACGGCGGTCAAACGGCGGTCATAAAAAAACTCCCAAATCCATTGGGAGAGTAAGCGTAAAGTCCTATTCAAGTAAAATTTGGCACTCGGCACTTATAGGGGGGTCGTAGTACGGGAGCGAAATTCGCTCCCTGCCCCCTGATTTTCAAAATTTTTATCCCACTCAAACCAAAATATGGGCTCCGCCCAAACCCGCAAGCTGTGTCAGCTTGACCCCATAAATGAGCGGGAGCTCCCGCTCAAACTCACCCCGCACTCGCCGTGGGGCAGGCAAAAAAAGCAGGTGTGCTTTTCTTTGCATGCGCAAAAGTGTTTTATCCGCTAGTCTATCAACTCCTTAAAGCCTCAAAAAGGGGCTAACTGCTAAAGCAGCAAGCCCCTTTAATTCGATTTACCGTTGACAGACACAAAATTAACGACGTTCAATCTAGCCAGATGTTAAATTAAGCTCTTAAATGCCATTTTAAGCCCATATAAGCGTTTTAAAGATGTGGACCGCCTAATTCATCAGATTTATGTTTTTCGAGTTCCTGTGAGCTTTCAGGGGCTTTTTTAGACGGTTCTTTTAGTCCTGCACGTTCTAGCCACTTGTCAGGTAAATTGATACCTAGTTTTTTGTGTAGAAATTCATCAACATTGCGGACAATGCCTTGAAGTGTTCCGACTAACTTTTGCAATCGCTCATTCTCTCTTTCGAGGTCATTATAGTCCCACGTTGTTCTAGTCAGTTTATCTCTTAACGAGTCGGCTTCACGCCTTGCTCTAGCATGCATTTGATTGTAATTATCACTAAAAGACGCCCGTTGTTCCAAATCAGCGAGATCAGATTTATCAACCATGACTTTATTTTTATTCAGCAAAGTTGGTTTACTAGCAATTTTTTTGTTATCCCGTGGCTTGATTTCATCAAGCTGTTTTTTAGTATCTGCAAGCTTTGCTTGTGTCTCTTGTTTTTCGGTCTCTATTTTTTTCAAATCTTCCCGCATAGTTTTGTATTCGGGTACTGATAAATTCTTACGCTCTTTGTTTTTGTTGCCACGTTGAACATCAAAGCCATTCTCTTTGAGATATTGTGGTAATTCCTCTTGAATGCGCTGTAAGGCTTCACGATTGAATATACGCTTAGCTGAGAGCTTTCTATC
>NZ_JBXAXT010000013.1:0-1690 GCF_056781895.1 Dellaglioa sp. CoH-57-MRSF-22
TGTAATAATCCCTTTATGGTTGTCAGATGAAATAATATAATTTCATCCGATAATCATGGAGGGATTTTTGTATGTCCAGAGCCAAGTATTCAGCATTAGAAAAATTAACGTTTATCGAAGAATTTAGAAAGTCCGGAATGCCGAGAAGAACTTTTGCCCGAGAATACGGTATTAATAAAGATCTATTCAAACGTTGGGTCGATCGCTATGACCGCGATGGTATTGAAGGTTTACAGGAAGCGCGCCACAATAATCACTATTCAAAAGCGCTGAAATTAGAAGCGGTATTAACTTATCTAACGGGTCAATATTCACAAGCAGATGTTGCACTTAAGTTTGGTTTACGATCACAAAAACAACTATTAGACTGGGTTTCCAAGTATAATGAGGATAAAACGGTGACGGCGTCACCGTCCAAAAGGCAGGTTCCCATTATGAGTCGTAAAACTTCTTTTGAAGAACGCGTTTCAATTGTTGAATATATTACCAAAGATAAACATAGTTATAATGAAACTGCGGAACACTTCGGTGTCTCTTATCAACAAGCCCGTTCATGGGTTCTTAAGGCACGACAAGGTGGTTATGAATCACTAATCGATAATCGTGGTCACCGTAAAGATCAATCAGAACTAACAGATTTAGATAAAGCGAATCTACGGATTCACGAGTTAGAAAGCCAAATCGAAGATCAAAAATTATATGCGGCCTTTATAAAAAAATGGCAGGAACTTCAGCGCAAGGGGTGAATAAGCAAAGACGACTGGCATATCACGCGATTAAGAATGTTAGTCAAGAAAAGCATGGTGCGATAACAAAACTTATAAAAATGGTTGGCGTTAGCCGTCAGGCTTACTACAAAGGGTTAAAAAGACAAGAAACAGTTTGGGAGACACGTAATAAACAACTTAAAGAGCGAACCCAATACTGGTTTGATTTCAATCTACAAGGGATTGGTACTGGAAACATGTTGGTAAATTTACAAGCTGACACATCAATTAATTTTCCCATTACTTTCAAACAGGTTCGACGAGTTATGCGAGAACTAGGTATTCGATGTTTAGTACATCCGAAGAAGCATAATCGTGTGAAACAATCAGAACAATATATCCAAGATAATCTTCTTAATCAAAATTTTAGTGTGAGTAGACCTAACCAAGTTTGGTTGGCCGATTCAACAGAGCTTTCATATGGCATAAATGGCGAATATAAAATTCGGTTAAGTGGTGTTTTAGATCTTTATGGTCGGCGACTTTTAGCCTATAATCTAAGTCCTACAGAAACTAGTGAAGCAGAAATCCAGGTATTTCAGCAGGCCTTTTCAGGTGCTGGTAGTGTACACCCCATGGTGCACACCGATCGCGGTTCAGCTTATACCTCAAAACTATTTAATCGTTCTCTTGATCGATATGAAGTAACTAGAAGTATGTCCCGACCAGGAACGCCATACGATAACGCTCCAATGGAGCGTTGGTGGAATGAATTTAAAAATCGATGGATGGCACGTCAGCCACTGCCAAAGACCTATCAAGAACTTATGAAATTGGTTGAAGCAGGAATTGAATATTTTAATCATTACAATCGCTCAACACAAAGAAATGGCCTTACCCCAGATGAATACTGGGATAAAGCCATTTAGAAACATATTAAATTTTATATTATTTCATCCGTCAACTTGACAGGGCCTAGTACA
>NZ_JBXAXT010000014.1:0-1109 GCF_056781895.1 Dellaglioa sp. CoH-57-MRSF-22
ACTCGCACCCGGGCTCGTCGAGCGTCTTGAATTCCAAAAAGAGTTTGAGGACGACTATGATGAAGCGACTCTCCGTCAGGTTCCGGCTCTGGCCACGAGCCCGGATACGGCGTTTGCCGTGCTCGACGACGGCACATTCGCGTTCCCCGGTATCGAGTCCGCGTTTCAAGTATGGAAGAAGGCACGTTCCAATTTCCGACACAAGCGTATCGACGATCTGGAGCACGAAGTCGAGGTCGTGCGCTGGGCGCGGTCCGTGCGCAATACAGGGTTCTCGACACCGGGCTTGGAGAACTTTCAGTTTCTAGCTTCGTTCTACGGAGTAGACACTGTGGAAGAGTTGATCTCGGCTCAAGAGCATCAGATCACGCGTCTTCAAGAACGCATTCCTCAGGATCAGCAGTGTGTTTTGACGACTCCGAGGGAGGGTTAATGAGTTTCACCGCACAAGACCTGTACAGTATTGCCCACGAGGCCGAACGCGTTGCCGCTATTGGCCGTCGAGTGTTCGATCCGGGACTGGTCTCGTTTGGGGCTAATGTTCGTCGCCTCGTTGAAGAATACGCGTATGAGAAAAGCGCGCGAGTAGCAGAACAGGCCGACATTCAGACAGCCCGATCCGAAATCGATCAACTCAAGTCCGAAATTGCGAGGCTCCGCAACGAGCGCGCGGCCTCGGAACGCGTGACTGACAAGCATACGGCACGAAAAGCCGCAGAACTTGCGGGCTCCGGCTACAAATACTCCGGCTACATTCTCCAAAACGAGAAAGGCGAACGTGTGTTCATTGAGATGGGCGCAGTTCGCTGGATCGACAACAAGGCTATGTGGCAGCTGATGCACCCGGGACCGAAACCCGTGGAGCGTGAGCCCAACACATGTCCGTGTGGCACTAGCCTAGATTTGTGCTCGAAGCCTTCGGAGGCTCCGCTGTGCGGAAAACCTCAGCCGGAATTGGCTGTGCCTCCCGTCAAGTTCACGGAGTACGGAACTTCGTTCAACGTCAACGGAGCGCCGTTTCCAGTCGAGTTCGGCAATCTTCATGATCGCTATGTGGCACGCGGTTTCGAGGGCCCGAAACTGTACACGATGGACCCGGCGTAAAAAGC
>NZ_JBXAXT010000015.1:0-1015 GCF_056781895.1 Dellaglioa sp. CoH-57-MRSF-22
CCCAAACGTCATCAACGAAGTGTTCTACATGTTCACAGACAACTGCCAATTCGGGCAGAACTTCGTGGGCGCGAAAGCAAATGCGGTACTGATATCTGGCACCACAGCGACCGTACGTATCATGAAGTACCCAGCGTCAACGCCCAACACAGGAACGCAAGTAGGAACACTTAACATAGACACAGTGAACGGCAACTCGTTTACGAGTGTTCAATCAACCACGACGTTTGCTCCGGGTGATCAGTTCTCCTATCAATTCGCGACTACAAACATTTCTCTAATAACCATTACACTTCGTGGCACTTNGCTATAAGGAGTAGAAAATGCCAGCACAATTCATTGCGTCGGCCGAAGGCTTCGACATTTATCCTTCTGGCACGCTGGCCGCGAACTACCCATGGTTCGTGACCAATAGTGCCATTGCCGGGCAAATCAACTTGTCGGCAGGAGCTTTTGGCGGGGCCGCACTCACGTTCCCAGTGAGCGGAGCACCAACCTCGCTCACCTCTGGGTTTGAGTATCAGTTTCCGAGCACGATGCAGATCATACGAGGTAACACGACGACCGCAGGCAAAGGTGCTTTCGCAATTAACTTCTGGTTGAACGTGAACACTATGAACCCGGGTTCTGGCACATTGCTCGCGTTGGGCACGGCTGGTGTTCCGGGGTCATGGTATCCACTACTAAATATCAGCAACTCGTCATCAGGCGGCACGAACCTTCAGCTCGTTACTAACGTCAACAGTCCGACGAGTTCCCCATACAACTTCAACATACAGTTGAACACGTACTACTGGGTTCAGCTTCAGTTCTCGTACTACAGTACGACGAGCACAGCTTCATCGGCAGTGATGAGCGCAACGTACACGATTAACGGGGCTACCGTTCAGCAAGATATTCCTGTGACGTGGAGCGCTGACAACTTCACCACAGGACAGATTGCTAACGGCCTCAAGTTCTTTGCCTCGAACTTCGTCAGTTACTTCATCGACGACTTGGTGATTCAGAGCGTATC
>NZ_JBXAXT010000016.1:0-983 GCF_056781895.1 Dellaglioa sp. CoH-57-MRSF-22
CCCGACATGTCGCTGCCCGGCTATCAGATTCGGATTGCTTACAACCTGAACCTAAACCTTGATACTCAATCAGGTCCGCTGGTTGCAGCATTTTCCGTCACCGCCAACCAATCATAAGGTTCAACATGGCAGATACTAATAAGCTCGTTCTGGCGGACTTGACAGCCGACGTTGATCAATTCGTTTCCCAGTTTCAAAACTACCTTACCACCATCCCATCGTGGCAGGGAACGCTCACGACAATGACATCGGAGACCCTGATCGAGCTAGCAGCATCGGTCGGGGCTTTTGCGCAGGGCCGCATCATTCGCGCTGCGGAGGACTGTTTTGCTGAAACGGCTCAATCTGATTCAGCAATCCTTAGCATCACACAGATGCAGGGGCTTCGCATTTCGCGATTCCTACCTGCCGGCATTCCTGTCACGCTCCAAAGTTCGGTACCCTCGTCGCTCCCTCCGCTGTCCCAATTCCACGTGGCAGGGCAATACTTCTTCAACCGAGATGAGATCACGTTCACGGATGCCAACCCCATCAACGTGACTCTGTACGAAGGTCAGGTGTACGCGTATCAGATGCCGGGCTTGGGAACGGAGCGTCAGACCTTCGTAGGGGCCCAAGATAACTTCTCGGTGTCTGACCGAGACGTTGCGGTCCTGATCAACGGGATAATGATCCCGAAGGCATACGGCGGCTTGTGGAACTTCGATGGACTGCCCGGCTTCTCGGACCAGACGATGAGTGATGGGCGTCTGCTTATCCAGTTTGGTAACTACGGAGGCCTAAACGGCAACTTCGGATCGATCCCGGGCGTCAACGACACCGTGATCGTGATGTATCCAATAACGCATGGTGCTACAGGCAACTCATATGTTGTGATGGGCAAACCCGTGACGGTGGATGGATACCCGTTTGTTACGGGCACTGCTCTCGAAAACCCGAGCGGTGGTTCGAACGCTAACCCTGTGGTGTCCTACAAGAACGTG
>NZ_JBXAXT010000017.1:0-946 GCF_056781895.1 Dellaglioa sp. CoH-57-MRSF-22
GGTTATATAGCGGCGCGCTGGCATCAGGTCTGAATTCGAGCGTGTTTATCTGGGTGCTCGGAACGTCAGTGATCAACGATTGGGAATACCTACTATTCTGATAGCCAGTCATCTTGTTGTTCATGCCGGACCGGGCTATGGGCCTATAGTCCATAGCGGTAAACACTCCGGACATAAACTGACCGAGCACAAGGCGCTGTGAGGGCTGTGGCGGCGGCAGCGTGATAACGTCCTTGTAGCGCAGAACGCCTGTGCTGGTTACTGCCATCTCCATATATGAAGCGGCTGTCGCATAGCCCCTATCTGCTATACTGCGTGCGAACTCCGCATATGTCTTATTGCGTGGTAGCCACAGTTGAGAATCCGAAGTACTAGCCCCATCGAATTGGAGGCCGCACGTTGTCGCGATCTGCGATAGAACGTCATTTGAAGTTCCCCTTAGGCCGGCGACACTGGTCCCGGTCCAGTACTTTGGAAAGTCCAGATATCCGTCCACTTCATAGGCAAAGCCGTTGCCCATGTTTGTCTTTTTGTGGTCGTACTTCCGGAAGTTGAAGGTCTGTGTCTGACCTTGGTAAGCGCGAATCACAACCCGGATGGGAATGCCATCCTGTAGGGGCACGCTGTCCAAGGTGTGAGTCGCGTCAAATATGGAGAAGTGAACTGTGGGGACCAGTGCGCGTGTGGTCCATGCTATGTGTATGAAGTGCAGCACGTTCAGAGCTTCTAGTGGGAACTCTGTGTCGTTTATGAACAAGCTGACTTCTATACGATCTTTAATTGCGAAACTCATACGCCCCTCAGATCATAATCGGCTGTTGCTGTTGCTGGCTCTTGACCTGTGCACTCACATAGCCCTGAATGGCCGACTTAGTTGGAACGTTGATAGTCATACCCGGACAAATTTCGGACAACGGATCAGTTATGCCGTTATAGGCCATAAGTG
>NZ_JBXAXT010000018.1:0-558 GCF_056781895.1 Dellaglioa sp. CoH-57-MRSF-22
ACCTGAAAACGAATTTTCAAGCGACCTATGCAACGGAGAACGCGGAAGTGGCTTGGAGTATAGCTACCGGTGGCACAGGCACAGCGCTACTTCCGGTTTCGGGGCCGCCCGATGCTACTACGGGACGATTCACTTGGAACTCTGGGCAAACTCCTGTCATAGCTCAGGTAAGCTCACCCAGTTCAGGAAGTAGAAACTTCGCGATTGCAACTGGGGGCGCGGCATACAACCTTTTGTACCAGACTGCCATGTCGGCAACGGGTTACCATTATTACGAAATTAGGCACGTTGCAGTGGCGGGAACGCCTAACACGTTTACCACATCTCTATCGATAGACGGTATTCTTCTGTACACCGGGACTACTGCCTATTCGTACGCAGCGACTTCTGACATAACTAGCATATTCCTGATAGCGTTTCAGAGAAACGGGGCCTTCACGGCGATCGATGACATCTATGTGACCCTAGACGACGGGCTAAATTACGTCGGTCCCTTAGGTCCTGTGAACATTATCGTGCGAAGGCCAACATCGGACACGCAGGCGCAGTGGACAAAAG
>NZ_JBXAXT010000018.1:571-916 GCF_056781895.1 Dellaglioa sp. CoH-57-MRSF-22
CCAGCTATGTCTTCGCAGTCTGCAAATTATGTGACCTCGAATACTCCGGGAGATAAGGATATTTATTCTTCTACCGATACGATTCCTGCGGGATATTCGGTAAAAGCTGTACAAGTAGAAGGATATTTTACAAAGGCATCAACGTCTACTCCATCGGTCTCTATAGGAGTTATCAGTGGATCATCTGAATCAGACGGAGCTTCATTCGCTGTAGCAGGAGCAACACCATCTTATACAGCGAAGATTGTTGAGAAAGACCCTAATGGTAATGTGGCTTGGACAAATTCCGCTGTGCTCGCGTCCAAACCAGTAATAAACCATATTAATTAACGGGAGGCTCAGTCA
>NZ_JBXAXT010000019.1:0-908 GCF_056781895.1 Dellaglioa sp. CoH-57-MRSF-22
CCACAGCTCCATGTACAATGCGGCACGCGCCGTATCGATCGCACCGCTGGTCTAAATGAAAAAGCCCCACCAACCTAGACAGTTGGTGGGGCTTTTGTTTATCGTGCGAACATATGTAGCGCGATGACCAATACAGCAGTGATACAGATAGATACTACAGCCACAACGTCCGTGCGTCCCGGGCCCATACTAGGCAGCGCTCCCCGCTCGTTGCTGTTCCAGTTCGGCAAGTTTCTTGCGAGTTCGTTCAATCTTTTCCTCTAGCTGTTTTTGCTTGAGTGTCTTTTGCGGGGACTGCTCCGCACGACGGTTGGTGCACGGAACGATCTCAAGATTTCGTGCCACACCCGAGGCCTCAATCTCACTCATCCGGCGTCGAGCTANCTTCGGGTCTTGCGCAGAGCCGCATACAGTACGCAAATGTACCTGCTTACGATCGAACAAGTCACTCGACTGACAGGCCACATCTCCAACGATCAGGTAGTTGACGCGGAAGTCACGGTAGTTGGTGCCTTGGAAACGGTTGCCCTGCGAATCAGTTCCATCGTACTCGTTGCGGATCAGCATACTTCTCTCCTGTTGCCTAGTTCAGTTACAAAAAGCGATACTACTATTATTTACTAAGCACGTCAAGCAAAAGAAAAACCCGGCCGAGGCCGGGTTTTCTATCTACTACTCGTCCCGACCAGAGACCGGGCTGTGACTCACGCTGTAGCCACTTGGGGCAATGCCCTCGTTCATGTGTTCTCCATAAGTTGGACTGAATCCAATTCGAATAGTGCACCTGTCTCGTTTAGGAGTCGGAACAAAGTGTTGAACGCCGATGTCCTAGATCGAGCTTCTACACGTTCAATGCGTTTTGCACCGTTCAGCTGTAGAAGAAAGCAATAAAGGTTGTGCTTCACAAT
>NZ_JBXAXT010000020.1:0-564 GCF_056781895.1 Dellaglioa sp. CoH-57-MRSF-22
CGCAGTTCGACGTGCATGCCCGCAACCCGTACTCTGGAGCACGCGGCGTCGCCCAGTGGCTGAGCGCGGACCGCATTCGTGAATTGCGCCAGTTCCGGAAGAAGAATCCGAGCATGACCGAGGTGCAGGTTCAGGCAGCATTCCACTGGTACGAGATGGAAAAGATGGGTCTGATGGATCGCTTCCGTAAGATGCGGACGGTGGCGCAGGCCGCAGTTTTTCACCGCAAGTACTACGAGCGCCCGGGCGAGAGCGAAGCGGAAGATCGAAAAAGAATTCGCTACGGACTAGAACAGTATGCTAAACTGCGGTCTGACGCAGGATAAAGGAGAAATGATGAGCACGAGCACCATCGAAATTCGTCGTGAACTGTTGCGTGGCGCAATCGCGAAATTGCGCTTGGGTCGAACCCTATACATCTGCAACGGCATTGAGAAAACGTTGGATGAAATGCGCCCATTTTCTGATCGTGAAGTGAAGCGCACGTATTACCAACAGTCTTTGGCTCTGAAGCATCGCATTCGCGAATTGTTGGACGGGCACCACTCGTACACGACATGGCTC
>NZ_JBXAXT010000020.1:574-902 GCF_056781895.1 Dellaglioa sp. CoH-57-MRSF-22
GCGTGGGCCGAGTGGATGCTCGAAAACTGGTGCGGAGAACAAGCATGAACAAGATTCGATATGCGGTGCTGGAGCTGGCACATTCGTTGGTGCAGGCAACACCATTGAAAACTGTATCACCGAATTATTTCGTGTGCTGCGCGGTGCAGGCAGCGGGGGAAGCGCTGGACCAAGGAAAGCCCGGTATCTACAGTGTAGAAGCTCAAAAGGTGCGCGCCGCTATCCGTGCGTCCCTCGGGGCCCATAATGTACTAGAGTCGTGGCTCCGAGCACGTCGCGATTCCGGGTTCGATGCGGAGGCCGATGACGCTGAGCCGCGACTTCGGGC
>NZ_JBXAXT010000021.1:0-852 GCF_056781895.1 Dellaglioa sp. CoH-57-MRSF-22
ACGTAAATGATCTGGATGCGGCAAAGCTCCAGAACGGGAAGCTTGCCGCGACTATCACCGTCTACCCTGAATACCGACCGGGCGTTGCAGAGCACGCGTTTGTGTACAGCAAACCCACACTTCGAAAGGAGGTTTAAATGTTGATGATTGCCTTGATGTTGGCCCTGAACTTCGGGATCAGCTGGTGGAACTGCTACGCAGTTGGCGGTATCTGGGTTGAGTCCCGGTCGCTGGGCGGCTGGATTCGGGTACTCGCGTGGTCAGGTGCTATTCAGGCTGCGATTGGCTTCAGCAGTGTGTTTCTGTTCGTGCTCGGGGGCGCGGCATTCGCGTTTGGTGTGCTGCCGCCCAAAGCGTTTCACGCTGCGATCAACCTCTGGTACCTGCTGATCATCATTCCGGCGCTGAGTACGGGCCTGATCATTACCGTGCACTCGTGGATCGCGGCGTATCGTGAACGTAGCCTCGCAAACATGGGAACTGCGGCCTACAACACGTTTGCTCAGGCCTACAACATGTACAATGCGTTCTCCGGCATCGGTGATGCGTTCAAGGGCGTTGGTGAGTTCTTTGCGGGTGGCGACGATGATGACGTGAAAGCCCGGTTGATCCTGCTGGTTGTGGGTCTTGTCGTGCTCTCGCTGATCGCGGGTGGTGTCCTGGCCGCCATCCTCATCAAGAAGTATGCGGGGCGGCTTCCGCTTCCGGAACGTGAGTCCGTGAAATTCGGCCGCTGATTGGCCTGATGTAAAGAAAAGGGATTGTGCTTGACAGCGCAGTCCCTTTTTGTATTCTGAGCAAAATTCACGACTAGGAGGAAATATGGAACTCGATCTCGACAAAATCTATGAG
>NZ_JBXAXT010000022.1:0-852 GCF_056781895.1 Dellaglioa sp. CoH-57-MRSF-22
TCTTCATCTTCCTCAACTAGTTCGTTCATGGCATTCATCAGCCGCTGTTCGACTGACGCAGCCCAGTCATCATATTCGCTCCACACCGCGCGCCGCACGATGCACAGCGAATCCTCAAGCAAACTATACAGATCAGCAGCGTCCATGTCAATTACGTTTGCTCTTGGCGATACCGGCCTTCAGTATGTCAGACGTAATACCGTCCCAGATGTCGGCAAATCCCACAGGCCATTCTGGGATTCGTCCGAACGCGTTGACGGACAGAAGCCGACCCTCGAACGAAAACGCAACATCACGGTGATCGATCTTGTCAAGCGCGATAGCTCGACGAACTGCGTCCACGATGATGGAACTGCCCACCGTGTACACGCCACGATGCGTGATCATATTCTCGACGTAGGTGTTGATCATCGCGTCGGGTACCACGTCCCCACTTACGGGCTCATATACAACGGTAAGCAGCTCAATGTTCACTCCTTATTGCGGCTCGTCAAAGATGGGGGCGAAGCGCGGGTCTCCGTTTTCAAGCGTCCCGAAGAACAGCTCATGAGGGCGGACCCACGTCTTTCGTTCATGCGGCCACACGTGTTCGTAGATCACCATCTCTTCCTGTGTCTCCGAGTGCGTGGCAAGTCCCACGAACTTGTAGAGACCACCTTTGTAGTGGCGATGCGTGGCCTCGCGCAACGCGCGCTGATGATCCAACTCGATCTGCACCGCGTCTTCCACGGCATTGCTGCCCACCGCGTAATCCGCATCCGGGTCGATGCCCTCATCAGCAGCTGCACGCTCGAACGCCGCGAGATCGAGACGGACAAGCGACACCACCTGACCAACTACGGAACACAGGTT
>NZ_JBXAXT010000023.1:0-240 GCF_056781895.1 Dellaglioa sp. CoH-57-MRSF-22
ATCCTGATTGTTGGGGTACGTGGGGCGGTGCTGTAGACCATGGAGAACATGTGGAGATGGCAGTGGCTCGTGAAGTACAAGAAGAGGCCGGCTATACCGGTCCGCTAAAGCTGCGTACGCTGCTACTGTTCCGTGGGGACGGCATGGTGTACCAGAACTTCTTGGCCATAGTTCCTCATGAATTTCAACCCAAGTTGAATTGGGAAACGTCGGATGCCCAGTGGGTGGACGACATCGAGG
>NZ_JBXAXT010000023.1:250-850 GCF_056781895.1 Dellaglioa sp. CoH-57-MRSF-22
ACGTTAGTCCTCTGCATCCGGGCGTAGAAGCCCTGCTCAACGACGACACGTCGATGGCCTCTATCGCTTATTTTCGTGGCCAAGAAACGTACCGTGAACCGCATGAACTAGAAGGTGGACAAGATGCCAACGAATCAAATCCGTAAAGATGCACGTGAGCCGTGAAAACACTGCAAAAATAATGAAGAAATGCCAACAAAACGAGTAAAGCAGGATGTGCAATTTTATGAAGAACAAACTCGGAGTACACCATGGCTCGCACATTCTCCTCATTGGTTCGCAAACAGGCACGAGAGCTTCAGGCGCATTCTCGCAACAGGCTCAGTCTTGACCCGCTCTACTACGTTTATGCACTGCTCGATCCGCGTAAACCGGGCTCTTACTTGTATACAGTTGGTGACAAAGTAGTAGCGTTCGATCATGAGCCATTCTACGTCGGAAAGGGCAAAGGTCGTCGTATGTATCAACATCTGGAGGGCTGTAACCGACGTGGCACGCATCGGTAGGTTCAAAAGATAAACGCCATTGAGCGCGCTGGTTATGCCCCTATCGTACGTCAGCTTTCCAAGGAAGAGCCCGAGGCTACGGCATTGGCTAAGG
>NZ_JBXAXT010000024.1:0-803 GCF_056781895.1 Dellaglioa sp. CoH-57-MRSF-22
GTTTTCCCTGTGTCGAAATCGTAGTGGACAGATGCAATACAGAACGAGTTGTTCGAGGACCCGGCGTCGATCGCGATTATGCTTGGCCACTTGAAACGACGCACGGTTTCGATACGACCGTAGACTTCACCCGGCTTATCGAACTGGTAGATGAAGTTGTGCGCATTTGGCCCGTTGACGAATGTACCCTGTGCAATAGTATCGGGATGGATAAATCGCGAGTGAACAGCAGGAGGATTCGCGCCCCAGTCACGTGCTGCCTTTTCTGGGTTAGCGGCGTACGCTGTAGCAATGATCTGAGACTGCCGCGTGTAAAACGGGTTCATCTCCCACGTTGCTAGGTTGACGCCAAGCATCGTTTTCTCACCGTCCGGGGTCCGCGATTCCCGCAGCAGCCGCATCATCTTGTCGCGCTGCGAGTACGGCGACGACACGTTGAACAGAAGTGGGGGCGGTGCGCTATGGATACCTTCCTTCAGTAGATTTTCGTAAGCTACCGAAACCGTACCCAGACTGTTGTACAGCGACTTGTGTGCCTCGTCAGAGTTTGCGCGTTCACTTGTTTCGTCTTCCTCACTATCACCAGTGGGTAGCGGAAAGAGACCAAGTTCGTCGAGTGCTGCCAGAATTCGCGTGTCGCCACGAAGTGTGCTCGATTTTGGACCAGAAGGATAGAATCGAATGTTCTTATACCCGAGCGTGAAGTACAGCGAACTCAGTTTGTAAAGTTCGGTCCCCATAGCATCGCCGTGGTGTTTCAGAATTTCGAACAGACCTTTCCACCAATCAGATTCCTCAATAAT
>NZ_JBXAXT010000025.1:0-779 GCF_056781895.1 Dellaglioa sp. CoH-57-MRSF-22
CGTGTGTAGAAGCAGCCTCCGAAGTCGAGCGTTCGCACGGTTCCGTGCATCGCGTTCTGGATGAAGAAATCTACCGGACAAAATGGGAGTTGCGACGGGCGAAGGAACAGGACACGTGTCGGATCACCAAGCTCAGCTTTATGGTAGTTCGCGACCGCATCTCGGTACACCCGCGTAAAGTCCCTCACAATCGAGTGAGTGGACAAGGGTTTGAGGATTGCCATCTTGTCAATTTAATAAGGAGACGCAAAATCACGTCAAGGAGAAAAAAGTGTTCATACAACTTACGAACGCTGGGAAGGCAATTATCGCGGCTGCGACGGGCCCCATCAAAATCACGTCGTTCAAGCTGGGTTCGGCCTACGGATACATCCCGCAGGCAACCGACACGAACATCCACGGTACTACTATTTACGAGGGGATTCCCAGTGATCCCTTCGTTGTAAACCCGAACGTCGTCAAATATGGCGCATACCTAGACTACAACCTAGGACCGTTCGATTTTGGTGAAATTGGGTATTTCGTGGGCAACACGCTGTTCGCGTTGGCCGCAGACGACAGCCTGATTCACAAGTCACCGCTCGGTGCGGTGGACGGCGGAAACAGCATCCGGATTGATGCGTTCCTGTCGATCGTGGACACGAATTACCAAATGTGGCTGGACGCCGCAGAATCGAACAACCAGTTCCGGATGGCGGTTCTGGGCTCAGTAGATGAGCTTCCTGCGTCGCATTTGGCGAGCCCCAACGCGTATACTATCACGGGTGTCGATCACCCCC
>NZ_JBXAXT010000026.1:0-776 GCF_056781895.1 Dellaglioa sp. CoH-57-MRSF-22
CCCCGTTATTGGTCTGGGAAGCTATTGTTGGATTGCCCGCAGCCAAACCTGAAGATGAGACGTTGCTGGCTACTAGAGTGGGGTTATTTACGCGTTTATATGCGTACTGCACTGTCATTTGTGGGACTTGCGTATTACCAACTTGACCCGACCACGCAAATGGCGATCCCGGGAAGGCTTCATAATAGAACAAGCACTCATTCGCCATCACCGACAAGTCCTTGAATTCGAAGCCCGTATAGGATGGGCCCTGTTCGAGCTGCACCTCAGTGATCAGCGCCGTGAACGTGCCGGGTGCCGCCGTCGTAGCCAGCTGGAACCGCAGATAGTGATTGGTGCCCAGCGTCTTTCCCACAACCGAAGGAATGCTAAATGTCTGCTGACATCTAGTCCATGTATTTGCCGGCACCGCAATAGGCGTTCCTGATAGCGTCACTGTACTCGAACCGCCAGACCCGAAGTTCTGGAACAGCGAAGGGGTAAACGACATGCCCTTTGATACGTTGATCAAGAACGATACAGTAACTGTCTGGCCATTCAGTGTGGACACATCATTTATGGACTGCGAAATATAAGGTGCACCAGTACCAGATGTCTCCTGCCACGACAAATAAGTAGTGTCGCTACCAGTGGTCCCGGTTGCTGTGGTCACAGTAGCGCCGTTACTGAACATGTACCATCGATCGGCCACGAATGTGGCTATAGCACCAGACGCAGGATTACCATATTGATTTAGACGGAACCTGCCATTGATCAACTTGTTCTTGGTGGCACCC
>NZ_JBXAXT010000027.1:0-754 GCF_056781895.1 Dellaglioa sp. CoH-57-MRSF-22
CCAACTAACCCACTAGGGGCCAGCATGAAAGCAAAGCGCAAAATCGAGTATCACGGGGACATTAACCCGGAACACGGGGGCTATCTTTATAGCCTGCATACGGCGCGCGACGGCTGGGGTTATATCAATGTCGTGCGAATTTTTCCGTGTGTTGACGCGGGGCTCGCGGAAAATGAATTCTGGGTTGAGCGCCTGACCGTGAATTTGCCCGATGACCCGGTAACGGAAGCGGACGTGTTGTCCGTTATCGGCCTGTCACTGGCTGAGTACGAGGCGGAAACCAATGAGGAAATGCGCCTCTGTACCATGCTTGATGCGTGTCTCGCCTATGGGAAGTATGACAAGGACGTAGACGATGCGGTGCGGATCGGGAAACGTGACCGGCTTGCGCGCGAGTGCCTAGAAGATGCCGTTGTTAACGTGCAGCTTCGCGGTAACGCCACAATCATTAACTACGCGCGTCAGGTTGCGCGCACCTTTATCTAAGGGGCTGAAAAATGCGCGAATGGTTGCGTGATAATATATGGGGGCTGCTGTTGATTGGCGGTATGTTCGCGGTCTGGACCGGGGAATTTTGGATGGTGCAGAGCGTGCACTGGTGGAAATTTCACGCGGGCGCATTCTTTGGTCCGGGCTATATCGTGATCGCGATGGGCGCGCACCTGATTCTACGTGATTCGGCGTTGACTCGCGACAGTCTGCGCCGCGCGTACGATGAAGGTTTCACAGACTACCGGGATTGATACCGGAACGA
>NZ_JBXAXT010000028.1:0-746 GCF_056781895.1 Dellaglioa sp. CoH-57-MRSF-22
AGCGCTGCGCGTTGCCGCCGACTACCATGACTATCAGGCGACGATTGCCGACGCCTCAGACTATGGTGAGTGCGTGCCGCATCACGAGAACAGGGCCCGTGAACTCCGAGCCGAGGCCGCGCGTATCGAGCAATGTTACGACAACGGGGATGACCCGTACGAAGGATAAAAGATGAGCGAAAAAGAAAAACGTGTGTTTTTCACGCGAGAGTGGCAGAAGCATGAACGTGAGGTGACCTATCCGTACTACCGAGCAAAGTCCGAGGTCACAGAAAACGATCGCGGGAGTTACGTGTATGAACGCGTAGAGCGCACGAAGATCACACGTATCGAGGTCACGGCGGGATCGCAGTACAAGATCAGCACGCACCGAAATACGAGTACGGCGACGAGTCGGGACGAGAGCATCTTGTATATGCTGGGTTCCT
Organism: Dellaglioa sp. CoH-57-MRSF-22; assembly: GCF_056781895.1. Next base: position 429 of record NZ_JBXAXT010000028.1, read on the forward strand.
ACCCATATGCATGTACGGAACAGCAGTTCAACGAAAAGATGAGTGAGGCGCTTGCCGCGATTGGTGTCGAGAACCCGCTCGGGGCACTGGAACGCGCGGCCGCAGATGGGGTGCCAGTGCCACTCAAGATGTGGCTTTCGGCGGCTGGCATCAATCTGGTCGAACTGGAAAAGGACATCGTAGACGGCGAGGATTTGCGCGTTCTGCTCACGAATAACACGATCAACGTGCTGGAAGAGGTGGCTCGCGGCATCGTGGCCTCAAAGGGCAAGTATGGCGTCCACGCGTTCAACGCCCTGATTATGAACTTGCGGGACT
>NZ_JBXAXT010000029.1:0-740 GCF_056781895.1 Dellaglioa sp. CoH-57-MRSF-22
GGGTTTGTACAGGGCCGGAGGTGGATGCGGCACGCGGTTTAATGAGGTGTTTTACACCAGACCCCTCAAAACGCGATTTTTTAGCATTTCTAAGTGTTTTTTCGTGATCAGCACGCGCCTGATCAGGATTCCTCACCAATTCCGTAGAATCCGGGCCCCATTCAAGTTCTTCATCGGCGTCTGCGTCGGCATCGAGCCCATCATCGGCGTCTGCATCTACTATTTCGAAGTCCCCGTCCGCGTCTTCTTCGTCGGACCCGCGCACGCGCACATGGTTGTATCCGCGCTCCGCGATCTCCGCGTTGTAGTTGAGGGCCCACATGTGGGACGAGGGTCCTAGGGGAATTGAGTGCAGGACGGGCTTGATACCTAGTCCGTGGAGGACTCGAAGATGCGGGACTTGCTGGATAAGTGAGGACAAGGAAATCGGGGTTGGGGGCGTGTGGACGACTGCGATCAGCGGTCTGTACGTTAGCGTGAGTGAGGCCAGTGGATAGGAGCCGGGGGCTTGCGGATCGAGAACGAGTACGAGATTTGTTGACATGGTGTGAATTGTTGTGTAGGATGCGCCAGTGGACCGAGGACCGAACGAAGTGAGGGACGCGGAACGGCGCTTTTGTGATTGGACAATCTTAAATTACGTGGTGTGGGATGGGTGATGAGGGAGGTGTGTGAGATGGGTAAAAATCGCAGCTATGCTGCTGGGTGGAATGCTTGCTATTGGGGACGGCATTTCGATG
>NZ_JBXAXT010000030.1:0-739 GCF_056781895.1 Dellaglioa sp. CoH-57-MRSF-22
AGCCATATCCGCGAACGTCTGACCCTGCGTGTTTGCGACACGCAACGAGTATTCACGCAACACGTTTTCAAATACTGCGGCGGTAATCGTCATTTTCTTTTCCTTTGGGTAAGTGGGTTACAGGTCGTGTTGATCGACGCGAGCGACGGCCAGCGCATGCCCTGCCGCGTCGTAGGGGCGTGCGACCGTATCGGTTGCGTCACTCAGCCTCCACGCGGCCGAATCGGTGCGCACGATATAGAGTCGCGCGTCGGACAGTGCGACGATAGTTTGCTGCGTGCCAGCATCGCGCATGCGACGAATGCCCGTAAAAATCAGGTCAACGGCGCGAACCTCGCCCAGCTCTTTCCCCCCGTCAGTCAGGCTGATAACTTGCATGGTGTCCTCTACGTGTTCGGTTAAGATGGCTCTATTATGCGCCATGTCGGGTATCGCGTCAACAATACCCGACTAATTTAATCGGTCTTTATGCTGTGATTCGCGACGGGCGCGCGATCCGGGTTTGAGGCGTCCCCTTGTAATCGCCGTGCTCTTTGATGCCCGCTTTGATGCGCACCGTTTCCCCTTCACGCGGCATCGCATTAGACGCCCCTATATAGACGATGGGGCCCCTTCCGGCGTGATACAGGCGTACAGGTAGCGCGGACCAAACGAATCGAACCGGGCCCCATCGTCAAGCGTGATAATACGCTCGCATTTAATCGTCAGTTCCAGACGTTCCCCGACCGTGCCGACATGG
>NZ_JBXAXT010000031.1:0-735 GCF_056781895.1 Dellaglioa sp. CoH-57-MRSF-22
GACTACGAGTCCGGTGGCGATCTGACAAGAACCATTACGCTAGGGTTCTCATTTGATCCAGCCGACTGTCATGGTGAGGATTTGGCATTTGCTTTCCGAAAGGCAATTCGGAAAGCAAAAAGCGATGGTCGCTGCATAGCCATCAATGTCATGCACCGAGCGGAAATTGGTAATGCGGCGTGCGTAGCATCGTACGGAGCTGTGTCATACGTAGACAAAATTGTTGGGCATCGCGTCGAACACGAAGTGAATGGCACCAGCCGGGTCTATGTGATTTTGAAATACACGGGAGGCAGTAATGAAGAGTGATGCAGAACTCAATGTGGAGCGAGCACTGGCCGATCACAAGGATACGCGTGGTTGGGCGCATGTAGCGGCGCTGGCCGTGATCGAGGACCTTGGCGACCGCCGTGGCATCAAGCACGCGCTGGCTGAGGTGGACCCCAGCACTTTGGTCGATATCATTGCGTCGCTGGAGGACACGATCCAGTGTGCGTACCAAAAACAAGGGACACGCACAGATTCCACGTGGGTTGCAGCGCAGGACGATGTGGAGGCTCGTATTCGTGACATCATCGAGCGCTGCTGGGGCTACGCGGTGCCGAACATGAACTGCCGATTCGTTCAAGATTTGCAGTTTGATGCCTTCGACCGCGAATCGCTTCAGGAGTACATCGAAGACGAATTCGCTATCGTGATGGACACGGAAGCCTATAACCTGTGTTCCGTAGTTGG
>NZ_JBXAXT010000032.1:0-732 GCF_056781895.1 Dellaglioa sp. CoH-57-MRSF-22
CCTTCTAAGCGCGGCACCGCCTTCCCACGCCCCGAATAGGGGATCGGGAGGATTCTGCACGTCCATTCCCACTTGACATCTAGTTGCACAAAATTTGGGCAGTGAAAATCTCCGGCAGGGTAGGGTAGGGCGGTTAAGCACGGCCAAAAACTTCACCCTATCCTGCCGACGCCACAAAAACTTCCCCGCCCCACTCTAAAAACTTCACCCCCTACTATCGGTGAAGTTTTGGTCTCTTCAAAAATCGCACCCAACATTGGGTGAAGTTTTGACCACGCAAAAAATCTCACCCCCTTTCTGGGGTGAACTTTTCAGCCACCCAGAAAAAGTTCACCCTTCAACGGTGAAGTTTTAGGGATTGCCTAAAAATCTCACCCTCCCTAGGGTGAAGTTTTATGAGGCCCACAAAAAGTTCAACCCCTACGGTGAAGTTTTATGCCTTCTCCAAAAAGTTCACCCTCATTGACAATAGCGCTCTCTGTAATTTAAGATGAAGGACTATGTATAGGAGGGAAGAATGATAGTAGTTATACACGACGAGGACATACCGTACCCGACACTCGTCATCGAGGACAGGCAAGCCACACAGCTACTTGACGCGGAAGGCCCGGCGCACGAGCGCGTGATCGATGCGCTCACGACAGGTGACGCGGTGCTCCTGATAACGCCAGATTGGATAGGCCGGACTTTGGCACGCACCTATAAGCAGGTGACAGCGGTCCACAATACAGT
>NZ_JBXAXT010000033.1:0-713 GCF_056781895.1 Dellaglioa sp. CoH-57-MRSF-22
GTCCAATACAGCACCAATAAGGGTTCTAGTTGGACTTCGGTGACGATGCCAGCAACAGGGACTTCATCTGCGTCTCCGCTTGCGGTCATTGCCACAGGTAACGCCACATATCCGCATCTTTTGTGCATAGGAGCCACAAACAATTCGGTGACTACTATATATGCGGTGGTCGGTAATCTTGCAACAGGTGCATCCAGTTTCAAGATTGCTTCGCAGGTTAATACGGCAATTGGATCGGGTGCCTTCACGTCCACGATTCCACGTATAATTGGAAGCTATGTTACTGTGTTCTCATACCAAAACGGCATGATGAACACCGCAAACGCGGCTGACTTATCGACAGGGTGGAGTTCGTACAGTATTGGTACGTCCAGTGGTTTGATAAATGACTTGGCTTTCTTGCCGGGAGCTAATTTGTACGTAATGGCATCGACAACCGGAATCTACACTATTCCGAATCCGGGAGCGGTCGGTACAGCAGGACTTCTCACGGGAACGTTGACACCAACATTGCGTAGCTCCGCAGGAGGTTCGATCAGCGCCCTGATGCTAGTTGGGTCGTACATGGTTGCGTTCGGTGCTAATGGATATATCGCAACATCGACAGATGGCATTACGTGGACTGCAATCACACCTCTGCAAAATAATGGTGCGTGGCAGGCAGCGCTGTACGACGGCTCGAAATATGTTGTTTTCTCTGATAATGTCAACGG
>NZ_JBXAXT010000034.1:0-707 GCF_056781895.1 Dellaglioa sp. CoH-57-MRSF-22
TACTACGCATCTCCGGGAGGTTACGTGCCGATGCACGTACCCCTGAACATAGTCAACAAGACGCATCGACGTGCCGTCTACAGCATGTACTTGACTGACATGAACGGCCGCACCGTGTATCAGTATCCTGAGTACACGGACGTAGCGGACAATGGGCTGTCACTGGAGTACATGAATGTGCCAGTCCCCAAACAGCTTAAGGCCGGTACGTATGCGGTACGTGCCACCATGTTGTACAAATTCAACCCTTTCAAGAACGGAGTCGTGGACACGCGTCTTGGATTTATTGAGGTGAACTAATGGGTTACTCAATCACACGCGATCAACTCGCAAAATTCGCACCCAACGCCAACGCCGCGTCGCTCGACGCACTAGTCGCGGGGGCCAACGCGGCGACGGCACGTTTCGGTATCGATTCGAGCCCTCGCCGCGTGCGTTATTTTATGGCGCAATCGTCATATGAAACGCAGGGCTACACCAAATTTGTCGAAAACCTGACGTACACGACCCCCGAGCGGTTGGTCGCTGTGTGGCCCTCACGATTCACAATGGATCAGTCGGATTCCAGCAAGGCGTACGCTCCAAATTACACAAATAACCCGCAGAAGCTTGCGAATCTGGTGTACGCATCGCGCATGGGTAATGGAGATGTCGCATCTGGTGATGGTTGGACGTTCCGAGGGCGCGGTGCCTTTCATCTGACAGGC
>NZ_JBXAXT010000035.1:0-684 GCF_056781895.1 Dellaglioa sp. CoH-57-MRSF-22
GATAACGTAACCAATTTCCTGAGGGCTGTAGGCATAACGCCAAAGGCAGGGTCGCTGACCAACACGTCGCAGAACTCGAATGATGGAGCCAACAATACGGTACCGGCAGATGCCACGGTAAACCCGAGCATGGGTACTGCTGCCTACTGGAACACGAAGCTGAAGAACCGCATCTCGATCAAGATTGGCAACTATCTGTTCTTCGACTCAGTGGTTATCACGCGAGTCTCTATAACGGCGGCCTCGAACTTCGATGCACAGACTGGTCTGCCGCACCACTGCCGCGTGCTGGTTGAATTCAAGCCTCTGTTCATGCTCACACAGCAAGACCTAGATACGCTATTCATCAACCCGAGCGCGTCCACACCGCTGTCGTGTGATGCTACGTACTCGTTGCCGGGCGTGGCTAGTGCGGCTAAGAATCTGTTTAGCTCATTCTAAGGAGCGCTAATTATGCCAATGGAAGGATACTCCGGAGACCTTAACTGGAGCAGGTTTACACCCGTGGACAATACCGGTTCGAACTACAACATGTTCAAATCCGGATTCAAGAACGTGCGCTTCAACGTTCCTAATCAGTCGCGTTACCAGTTGAGCATGTTGGACATGGCCAATCTTCCGGGGCTGGCCTACAAGTTCTACGGAGACACAAGCTTGTGGCGCGCACTTATGGCCTATAACGGC
>NZ_JBXAXT010000036.1:0-678 GCF_056781895.1 Dellaglioa sp. CoH-57-MRSF-22
CCATCAACCACAATGGCGGATCACTGGGTCAGCTTGTGTACGCGTACGGCATCTCGACGGACATGGCAAGCACCGGAGACGTTGGGTACCCAACATCGTGGGTTTATCCGCAGGTGACACAGGCTCAGGCACCGGCATCTATTACGCTCACGTGGCCCGCAGTATATGACGCAAGTAAATACCATATCTGGGGTCGCGATTCGCATGATGGGTTCGGCTTGCTGGCCACGATCAATGCTGGCCAGCCCCTGACGTGGACGGACGACGGCTCGGTTACTCCGGTCCCTCCGCTTCCTGCGTCGGGCAACTGGCCGATTCGTTACAACTCGATCGATCCGGCAGTCGGCGGCTCGCTGACAGTCAACGTGTTCTACGCGGAACGCCAGCAACGCATCGACACAAATCCGACCCGCCTGCAAATTGGGTAAAACATGAGTACGCCATATCAAGAAATCTATAAGTATCAGGTGGATTGGCCCTCGACGGACTCAACAGAAAACAGGCGTCTTGGGTATCGCTACCCGCGCAGTATTCTGCTGCCTCCATATCTAGCGGCTAATCCATACTACGTGGATTACACAAATGCCATCGACAATGTGTTCGAGGGACAAGTCGATATCAAGACCGAGATTTTGCAGAATCTGCGTAACATGTGGGTGACTAATCCCCCGCTCGAAC
>NZ_JBXAXT010000037.1:0-309 GCF_056781895.1 Dellaglioa sp. CoH-57-MRSF-22
CTATATGTGTCCACCGGCAAACAGGCAGCAAACGGTGCAGCTTCATATTTGGATGACTTCATTATATGGGACGGCTCTGGCACCTCATTCAACACGTTCCCGATTGGGCCACGACGTATCGGGCTCATGAATCCGAACGCGGCGGGAGACAGCACGCAGTTCACCCCCAGCACAGTGTCTGCCTCTAACTACTCGATGGTAAGCCTAGGCGTTCAATCGTGGGCAGCGACTACCAACGTTTCGGATGCGGGTACCGGCAATTCGGACCTCTATAAAATGTCGGCACTTCAGTACACTCCGGCAACCACC
>NZ_JBXAXT010000037.1:319-650 GCF_056781895.1 Dellaglioa sp. CoH-57-MRSF-22
GAAGTCGGCATGCACCGTCGCAACATTCGCACCGCAGACTCTGGTTGCATCGAATGTTTTGTATTCCTCAGTATTTCCGAGGGATGGCGCGGGAAATGCATGGACACTAGCAAACCTGAACGCGGCGCAGGCTGGTATAGGTGACTAAAGATGGCCACATCCACGACACAAGTCAATAAGGTATATCAAGAGGCTATAACCAGCACAACCACCACTGGAAATACTTCGGTGAACAAAGTATTTCAGGAAGTGGTCACCGGACTCGACACAGGAAGTCTGCCGTCAACGCGAATCAATAAAGTGTGGATGGAAGCAATAACCGATCCACCCT
>NZ_JBXAXT010000038.1:0-635 GCF_056781895.1 Dellaglioa sp. CoH-57-MRSF-22
ATATGCTTTCGGTGCGAACGGATGATAGCCAACAGGTTATCACACGCGTGCACGCCGTCCGCGCGTCGCGGTTTCGGTTCCGCGTGCTGATTCACGCACGCATCGATATCAACACGGGCGCGCGGCATGAATCCGGCCGCCCAGCCCGGAATGGGTGCCTTACGTTGTAGCCAATATTCGGCGTGAATTCCGGTCAGGTTCATATACACCCTTTATTTGGCGATGGCCGCCTGTCGGCTCAGTTCAATGGTCAGGGCTTCTGCCTTGTCCGCGTGCCCGCGCTCGACCAACGCGCCCACAACCAAACCCCCGAGCAGTGCCGCATGTGCGCCCTTGCCCCGCTTGCTTTTGAGAACGCGCAGTGCGCCGCGTGCAGCACTCAGCGAGTGCGAACCGCTGATAGTTTGCGGCCCGATAATGGAATCAGCAATACGGCCGGCTTCTGCTTTGTACTGATTGAGAATCGAAACAGGGGTATTTGTGTTCATTGTCAATTTTTGATCGATTGGTTGCGAGTTTTGATTGCATCATATTGACGCCGACAGTCGGCAATCCACGCGTTCCACGCTTCCGGCTCGTACATGCCATAGTCCTGATACATGCCGACCAGATCGCCGTTTTTGCGCGCGTCTGAC
>NZ_JBXAXT010000039.1:0-632 GCF_056781895.1 Dellaglioa sp. CoH-57-MRSF-22
GCTTTGAAAAACGTGTCCCATGCGAAATAGCCTAGGACGCCTAGACCACCGGCAACGGCCAGACCAGCGAGCACCGCAGGATTCAGAACCAATGCTTCCAACACCAACGTGATCATGGGGCGCACCACAAGACGGATAAGCGTCTTGAAGATGTTACGCATCAACCATCGAGCGGCACCCCATAGAACGCGCGCCGCAAACCGTATAAACCGCCACAAGAACTTGGTCAGCCATTTCTTCATCTGGCGCTTCGCGAATTTGCGGATAAGGCGCGATATGAAATGATGTGTCCACTCAAGCAGATTAGCGCGCTTGCCTCCCTTGTCGATCAATCCCATATCCTTCAGGTAATTATAGATCGGCCATGTTATGAGCCGCGCCACATCACTGTGACCGTGCGACTAAGAGCTGTGCCAGTTTGCCAGACCAGCAATTGACCACTCCATTTCAGCTGCACGCTTCGGGCCCGGGTGTATGGTGTGCTCAATGAATCGCTCCAGACTCATCGGTCCTTCATCTTCTGGTTCTGGCGTTTCGTGATGATCTAGTTCGGGGTCCTGAGCGCGCCCCTGCGCATACGCGGAGGGCCCCGTCCACGCAAGGGCGTCTGTTAGGTTCATGATGTGAAGTAA
>NZ_JBXAXT010000040.1:0-631 GCF_056781895.1 Dellaglioa sp. CoH-57-MRSF-22
ATCATACGCATCGCTGATGGTGCGCGTATTGTCCCCGATGTTCATCAAACTTTTCAGCCATCCAATCATAGTAGTGTGCACCTCTATTTCTTAGAACGTGGGAATAGTACCACACTTTGGATGGGAAATTCAACTTTGTCCATTGGGCCCAAAGCGCGTCCGTTGATGACGAGTGCGCCGCTCTTCATCCAACGCCCTAGTTCCGAGTTGGACGCTGCACCCGTACCTCGTTTTTCCGTAGACTGAAAGCGGCACACTTCATGAAGCGAGCGCATGTATTCGATGCCTCGCATCACCGGACCCCGGAGCGTGCCAGCCACGCACTGAACGCGGCCTGCGTCTCTGAGGACGTAAGTCTGTACGCGCCCTCGTTGATGTATGACACAAGACTTGTATCCAGCTTTTCGCGCATCGCCCAGTCAAGGAACCGCGAGAACTCACGGTTTGCTGTCGTGTCCCCTGTCCGGCGCAGCCACACAACGATCCCGACCATGACGAGTGCGGCCACGACAGCAATCACCGCGAACACGACGAGGGTTGATACAAACAGCTCTTGATTTGACAAATGATTAATCATTGAGCAGCTCCTTTGTCTCTCGGTCGAAGAGTTCGGCACGTCGATCCACCATGT
>NZ_JBXAXT010000041.1:0-625 GCF_056781895.1 Dellaglioa sp. CoH-57-MRSF-22
CAAGGATGATCCGCGATTCTTCATGTGGCGTAATCACTTCGAAGAAGCTAAGTGGGAGGACGAGGCATTTGACGAATGTGATTTTGGAGTTGACGACGAGTAAATAGCGGCGTACACTGCGCGCATTGACTACACAACGGAGGGAACATGAGCGCACAATACAACGCAGCAGACGACTACTTCGAAGCCGACGATTTCGATCCGCTGCACGAGTACGAGCAGATTACGGGTAACCGCCTGAGTTCCTACGATGGTCCGGAAGGTCTGGGTCTGGCGATTCTCCTGTCGCAGCGCAAATCCATGTCGAAGGAATTCGCGCTCAAGCAACTGGGCGACGTGCATGGGCGCATGACGGAAGAAGAGTATCGGACGACGCTGGAGCGTGCTGGTTTCCGTACGGGCTACACGCGTCATTTCACGTATGCGCCGGACTACGCGCCCAACGATCCCCGGCAAGAAATGCAGCGTATCATGTTCCACTCGGCTTTTGGTGTGATCTTGCGGTATGACACGTACACGGATTCGGAGTCGTGTCGCATCAATTCCTGCAACTGGTGGGCTGCGTGGAAGCCGTTCGACGAAGAGTCGCGTCGCCGTGGTCGCACGTCCAGTGGCTCGTACCAAT
>NZ_JBXAXT010000042.1:0-611 GCF_056781895.1 Dellaglioa sp. CoH-57-MRSF-22
CAGATGGACGTACGGAGAAATGTCAACCGGAAGCCACGTCGCGGGAATCTTGACGACGGCGCGCTTTTTGTCGAGGTCATTCAGCTGAATCACGAGGTCCGCAAAACCAACGTTCTGGTGGTTTTTGGGCACGAAGTTCGATATGTGCGACAGATTGACCACATAGAGCGGACCTATGTAGTTCGGGTTGCGCATGTGATAAACGCCATCGTCTTGGTTCCAGTCCTGCACAACGGTGCGTGGCAGGTCCCGAATGTTCAGCCAGTTAAGGAATCGCTGGAGCCGGGTCGGCGTCGGGTCCGCAGGCTGCGCGAATCGTGTTGGTGATTCTGGTATGAACGGCGGGAACGCTGCGCGCCCCGGATTTAGTTCGTCACTCATTTTTGGACTCCTGTATGTAATACGCGTTATTTACTAGGCTGTTTCGCAGCCTTCCACGCGGCTCTGGCGCGCTCGCGCTGCTCTATCAGCGCGGACGTATCTTTACCAGCCTGCTCAGCGCGACGCACAGCCACATCAAGCCGATTAAATTCTCGAAATTCTGGACCCGAACGCACAGCAGCACGTTGAACTTTCTTCGCTTGCTTATACGCTGCACTCTTGTNACGGCT
>NZ_JBXAXT010000043.1:0-609 GCF_056781895.1 Dellaglioa sp. CoH-57-MRSF-22
GTATAAAAAGAATAACGCCCGATACAACGAGGCGTATGCAGAGCTGAGTGAGGTCACGCAGAACCTGATCGAAGAGAACGGCCGAGAGCTTGCGGCCGAGATGGCAAAGAACGCGTACACGGCGTATACAGAAGCCAGACTCGCACTCAAGCGTGTCGAACTTGAAATAGAAAGCGTTCGCGAAGAGGCAGAATCCGAATTGCCGGAAAAGGCGGATAAGCCTGAAGAGGAAGAAGCTGATCTGGAAACCTTGGTTCGGGTCTATGAGCATCAGCTCGAACATGCAGAGAAGTTCGCAGAGGGCAAGTGCGAGTCTTGCGGGCAGGCGGTGAAGATTAAGGACCCGGCAACGCTCAAGAAACGCCTCAAGGCCGCTCAGCAGAAGCTGAAGCAGCACGCACAGTACGAGGCCTACCGAAAGGCGCGGGCCGCGCAAACCCGTGCAGAAGTCCGCCTCGCAGAGCTTGAGAAAGAACAGAGCTGTCTCGTCAAGAATCAGAAAAAGTTTCGTGCTCTGGCCAAAGCGCACAAGGAAATGCTGGAGCTGCCGCGTGAACCCAAGCCGTTCGAGGGCAAGAAACTGGAACTGAAGGTTTTGCGTCGCATGAT
>NZ_JBXAXT010000044.1:0-605 GCF_056781895.1 Dellaglioa sp. CoH-57-MRSF-22
ATCGGAGGGCGCATTCGTGGCTCCGGATGGCGCGTTCGCGTATGATGAGAAGACGGCGGCGCAACACGAATCCTTGGCACAGGCCAAGGCCGATGACTTCGAATCCCGAGCCCGTTGGTTGGAAGCGCGCTGTGCCGAACTCTCGAACAGCCTTGTCGAGATGCAAACGCGTTTGGATGACGTGCTGGATGAGTGCCGTGGGCTTCGTCACCTGAACGCGGTTCTCGGTTCGAGCAACAAGCGGCTGCGTGGTATTCTACGCGATGCAGAGCTGGAGCGCTCGGCATGATCACGCGAATTTTTCAGGGCGTGACGGGCACCCACTTCCGACGCATGGTGGCGCGCACAGCTGTCATCGAGCGTGCTGAGCATGACCGGGAAATCGTGATTGTCACGCACCATGGCCTTCGCGATGAGTGGGGACGTGAACTAGGAAGTCACCATTTCCGCTACATCAGTGCATGGCGCGTGCGCCAAGGTCGGGAGCGTGTGGAAAACGGGCTTTACGTAGTGGAGTTGAGTCCCAGTGCCTTGGCACTCGTGCTGCCGTATTTGAGAAATATGGAGGAAGAAGTATGGCTGATGCAGTGGATGACGAAGAATAT
>NZ_JBXAXT010000045.1:0-596 GCF_056781895.1 Dellaglioa sp. CoH-57-MRSF-22
CGAAATCGAACTTGCCGTCCGTCTCCACGACCTCACTAAGCGTCACGTTGATCTTGAGACTGCGGTTCTGTAGCGTGGCCTTGCGAACTTTCTCCACCCACTTATCGAACTGCGCGTAGTTGTACGCACTCTTGCATTCGATGGTGTAGGTAGTGCTGCCCTTCGAGTTGTAGCAGCGTTGCGTCTCGTCAAACGTCCGGACCTTGGCCACGAACTTTTCGATGTTGGTGCCCGGGGCCCAGTCCGAGATCGTGATAGTTTTATGATCTCGATCGATGTTCATCATCGACTCGAACTGGACCTTCCCCTTGCTAGTCTCAAACATCGAGAGCCAACCCTTCTGGTTCTCTTTGGACTTGACGAGCTGACCGCCGTACTTGTGCGAGTATTTGAGGGTCTTCGCAAAATCGCGCGGCGTCAGGTCCTCACCCTTAAGCATCCGTTGCAGGATAGCGACCACGGACTCCGGCGTAAACGTAGGAAGGCTCGTCGTAATACCAACACCGATACCTTCGCCGCCGTTCAGCAGAACGTTCGGCAGCATCGCCGGAAGCGTCACAGGCTCGATGTCCGAATCATCATAGTTCGGGACAAAC
>NZ_JBXAXT010000046.1:0-590 GCF_056781895.1 Dellaglioa sp. CoH-57-MRSF-22
GATTACAGCGGGGCAGCGCCCGTCGGGAACGGATACGGCGATGCCGGGATCGGTGCGACCTTGCTGGCCTGCTCCGGGACCGAGCGTGCTGCCGGTGCCTTCGTGGCCGCGACCTTGGCCGGACCGGCGTGCGGCTTGCGAACCGACGTACGCGGCTTGGCCGGTGCACCCTCAGCCGGCTGCGCGCTGATGAACGTGCGCTCGATGGTGACGGTGTGGCTCGTGACGACGCCTGCGTTCACGATCGGGCGTGCCTTCGAGCGGACGATGCCCTTGCCCATCAGGAACTTGACGGCAGCTTCCTTCGACGCGAAGGAATTGACGGCGGTATCCGAGCCATCGACCGAGATCGAAATCGTGATAACGTTCTTGCTCATGAGGTAAATCTCCTTTCAAGGTGGGTTGGTGCTACTCAGTACAACACTAGAACAACGAGACTGAAGTTTATCAACGGCTTCGCCTCTTGTCAACTGCCTTTTTACTACGTTTGTGTGTCGGGTGTTTGATCGGCGCAACATGGTGTGCCGGTCTACCACTCGCACGAACCACTTTACTGTTACTGGTATCAGTATAACCCTTTTGAGGCTTGC
>NZ_JBXAXT010000047.1:0-584 GCF_056781895.1 Dellaglioa sp. CoH-57-MRSF-22
GCATGTACTTCCGGTCGCGTATCAGTGGCACTTGGAGCGGGTGGTTGCAGCTGAGCAACGGTTCATTGCCACCGGCTACGACCTCGACGCTGGGTGCCGTTATCGTCGGCGCTGGTCTGAACGTGACATCCTCAGGATTGCTGAGCACGCAGATTCAATCAGTCAATGGCAAGACCGATCAGTATTTGGTTCTGACTGCCAACGATGTTGGTGCGATTCCATCTGACCAGATAGACAAACCGGGCGGCGTTGCCGGCCTATCGGCAATTCCTAACGGTTCCAGCAACCCGACAGACAACTACGTATACGGGCGCATCAAGAATACAAAGCTTCCGCTTGGTGCTGTCTATATAGTGGGTAACTTCGATGCTAACGCCAACCACGTATCTCAGTACGCAGGTCTTAACACCATCGATACGAACACGGCGCTTTTGGCGAGCGGTATGCAGACCATCGATACCGGGTATAACACAACCAATCCGTTCTACCAAACAGTTCCGGCAAACGGTTCGGCGTATCTGGTAACAGTTGCTGGTACCACCGCGCTTGATGGAATCACGTCGTGGGCAGTCGGTGAATTGGCT
>NZ_JBXAXT010000048.1:0-574 GCF_056781895.1 Dellaglioa sp. CoH-57-MRSF-22
GAGCGTCTGGAAATGGCGGTCGGTGGCATCCTGTTCCGTGACAGGTGCCTGAAGCAAGCATACGAGCGCCTCAATCAGGCGAACCAAAGGCTGCGGGAGGTCGCGGAGTTGGCGCATGCCGTGAACGACGTGATCGAGCTGTTCGAAGAGTTTTACGCGGACAGCAAGGGACAGCCGATCACTGATCGGCTGCGCGAAATCAGTGCAGTGCTTCACGCACAAAAACAAGGAGAGTAAATATGTTCACGGCAATGAGTAAGGTGTGGCTTGTGGCCGGAGTCTTTATCGGTGTCTTCATCAGCGTTGTCTACTGTGCGTTCCACGAGGACCGCATCACCCGGGAAATCCGGGAAGCACGCATGAAGAAGGAGCTGGTCGAAGCGAACCTGTATCTGGCGCGCAAGCAAAAAGAGTTTGCGGAACTGACTGGGAAGGACGTGCAACCCGAACCTGCTAAGCCGGATGACCACGCCAGTGCCGCAGACTGGAGTTCGCGTACGGTACGTATCACCCAGACGGACCGAGACGGTAATACAACGGTGAAAACTCGCAACTATGACGAGCTGACGGACGC
>NZ_JBXAXT010000049.1:0-566 GCF_056781895.1 Dellaglioa sp. CoH-57-MRSF-22
TCGGTATCGGACACGTGTTCCAGCTCTTCGCATTCGTCGTACTCGGATTCGAGTTCAAGCAGCTACGATTCGTCCTCCAGTTCTTCGTTCGACTGCGGGTCGAGCAGCAGCGGGAGCGACTGGTGAGCAATATCTATCGAGATGAGCTGGACAGCATCCAGCAGGCACAGGAACGGCTGCGCACACGCCTGCGACTTCTACAGGAAAGCTGCCCACACACGAATGCCGAGAAGAAGTACGACGGCAGCACCGGTAACTGGTGCAAGGCTGATGATTGCTACTGGATCGACTTTCACTGTCCCGATTGCGATAAACGCTGGAGAATTGATCAATGAAGACGCTGGTAGACCTGCTGATGGAACAAGAACGGCTGCTGGATGGGCCTGATGCTCGCGACCTGCTGGAATTCACAGACAAGCTGTTGACCGAAATCCGGGAACGCGATCGTGTCATCAGCGAGCTTAAAACACAGCTGACGGTGGCCGAGGCCCGGGCCGGTGACGCGATTTCGCTAGCCTCGTGGCAGACAGCTGTGGAACACGCGCGAGCAACAGGAGCATGAGTGT
>NZ_JBXAXT010000050.1:0-566 GCF_056781895.1 Dellaglioa sp. CoH-57-MRSF-22
CGGTTCAAACCATGTTCACGCCGTTTGCGGATGCGGCTACGGCCTTGATGCTGACGCTGACCGGATATCAGAATGTGCGTGTGTGCTGGCGGGAACCCGTCAATTCGGATGATAACCCGAGCAACCAGATCGTGACCGCGCCGGACCCGACTGGTGGTCAGTGCGTGTGTGGGATTACCTGCGCGGGCACTCAAATCTCTTACGTCACATTTTTTAACGTGTATTAAACAAGGAGCCTCAAATGGCAGTCTACAAACCGGGTTACCCTCTTATTGGCAAGGGCCTAAATGAACCATCGACGCAGACCGTTGTTCCGGTCATGACGCGAGAAGGTCAGGTCATCGCGTTTGTCACAATATCGAAGACCACGTTCACAGGCACCGAGACAAGCCTCACGCTTCCATCTGGCAACGCCCCGCTGGTGAGCGTTCAACTCGCGCCCCGCGCTCAGATGGGCGACCTCAGCTACAACACGCGCCTCGAAGAATTTACGGCCATTATGTGGCCAACAGACGTGGAGTGGCAAAAGCCGTGGATCGGGTTCTCCGAATTCGTGTTCTCAGACG
>NZ_JBXAXT010000051.1:0-296 GCF_056781895.1 Dellaglioa sp. CoH-57-MRSF-22
TGATCGGAAGGTAAAGAACGTCATCTGCTTTTTCGGATACTGCTCCAACCCAGCCAATCAAGCCCTGTGGAACGGAGGCGGCACCGATACCTGCCAGCCCATTGCGATAGGGCGCGTGGTTACCCGTGATTTTTGCTGCCATGGTCCACCTCCCTTAGGATTACTCAGCAGTGTGCTCGTCAGCAGCGCCGTCGGCCTGTTCTTGTGCAGCTTCCTGATGTTCCACAGCCTCGTCGGTCCCTGCATCATGTGCCGGCTCTTGAGCTTCCGCCTCAGGTGCTGATTCTTGCGCTTCT
>NZ_JBXAXT010000051.1:316-559 GCF_056781895.1 Dellaglioa sp. CoH-57-MRSF-22
AACTTCGGCAGGCGATTCATCTGCCTTAACTTCCGAAGCAGCTTGTTCGACAGCAGCCTCAGCAACAGGAGCTGCGACAGGTGCCGGCGTTGCGACCGCATCTGCGTCTGGATGGCCCGGGATCGTAGTAGGTAGCGTTTCCGGGTGACGGAGGCCAATGTCAAAGCTGTGGCCAATGACGCCGAATTGCTTTGCGAGGTACGAGCGCAGATGTGCGAAGTCCGCAGCGATCATGTGTTCGAC
>NZ_JBXAXT010000052.1:0-553 GCF_056781895.1 Dellaglioa sp. CoH-57-MRSF-22
CACGGGTCTTGCCGAGTCCGGGAACACCGGACACGTAGTTTACGGTAATAGTCATTGCTCACCAATGATCAGGGACTGGATGCTCTAAAATTGGTGATTGTGAAAACGGTTAAAACGGGGCTGCTGGGCATTGTAACACACCCTTTACGGGCGGCCGTCTTAACATGAGGCTGTCTCCTTATACGGGCGACCGTCTTAACATGGCGGGTACCGATCGGGGATGCTCCTTCGGAGCCGGATGTTACAACACCCATCCATATAGTCTTTTAAGGGCGACCGTCTTAACATGGGAAAGGGGAGGGTTCGGGAGGGCGCAGCCCTTCCGGTGGGATGAGCGCAGCGAATCCCTCACCTGACAATTCAGCAGGGGACGCTGATCACCTGTGGAATGCGTGTCGCTACGCTCCACGCTGCCCACTTCGAGGCTGCGCCTCTCGTGGTAGTAAATTGTATGGTCCATCTTCTTTATAAAAGGGGAAATCGTGCCCATACATGTAGTCGATTGAGCCCCATTTTTGGCCCGTTTTGTTACCGTTCTCAAGCATCCTGTTTG
>NZ_JBXAXT010000053.1:0-553 GCF_056781895.1 Dellaglioa sp. CoH-57-MRSF-22
GTGTGCAGCTCCGAGAAGATGGCCTGCATTGTCGGGGTCTTCACCACAACATCCTTGCCATTGATCTTCACGGTGTGTTTCTTGATACCCTGTGGGATACCATTTGCATCATCCTGCACCCAGTAGGTGCCGGAATCAGCGTACAGCTGAACCGAGGTGCCGCGACCAGCAATGTGTTCGTCCACTGCGTTGTCCAACATTTCTCGGATCACTACCCAGAGTCCCGAGGCGTCGGTGCCACCGATGTACATACCGGGGTTAGACTGGATCGACTCGGGGAACCGCAGAGTCTTCACATCATCACTTACAAACTTCTTAGTTGCCATTTCAGGCNTCTACCTCAAGGTTACTGGGATTGAACTGCAAAACCGTCATCAGCTGTGTGACGACAGGGAGTACATTCGACACGTCCGCGTAACGGCAACGTGTCGAATACGTGGGAACGTATTCTCCACCCTTCTTGATCTCGATCACGGTATGAACATATCCGTGTTCGTGTTCCACCTGCTGATCACGTCCCGGCTTCGTCGGGAGCTTGCGCGAACGTTGATCG
>NZ_JBXAXT010000054.1:0-553 GCF_056781895.1 Dellaglioa sp. CoH-57-MRSF-22
GAACGAATCGAGCGCGGGATGATCGTCAAAGAGGGGTCTTTTGTCTTTATCGTAAAATGTCGCGATTCCCATCGCCATACAAAACGAACGCGCGGGGTTCCGGGCCCTGAGTATGCGTCTGGCCTCTGACTCGATGAGGCGCAATGCGTCTTTCGTTGCTTGTTCGATTAGGGCATCGATGCGATTCGATACCGCGCGCTGTGCACTATTCATGGTCTTACTCGATTCCTTGTTAATCGGTAGGCGTAGAATAACACGGGGCCGTGCGGCACGCAATACACGTGATTTATATGGGGTTATTTGTGTACGTGCGGGTTCCATGCTAATATACGGCATCAGCTAATCACGTAGGGGCTATCATGATTCTGGCACTGTTGAACGCGGCTCGGGCCGCTGGCGGGAACGTAGAGCGCTGCGCGCAGGACGCGTATGCGCGGGCCTGTGAGTGGCTGTCGGATACGGGGGCTCACGATCTCCGTTACTGGTTTGAATACGAGATTCGTTGTGTGCTGGATTTTGGGGGCGCGGACCCCGAAACGTGCGACTGGTTCCG
>NZ_JBXAXT010000055.1:0-553 GCF_056781895.1 Dellaglioa sp. CoH-57-MRSF-22
ACTACTATCAGTTCTTCTTGCTCAATCCGTCGAGGAATCTGATGGCCGCGTCCTGAGCGTGCTTCCCGACTTCAGTGCTCAGTACGTCACGCCCGGCTCCGATGGCAGCAGCCGTGCGCAGAGTGTCAACCGAGGGTGAGAGCAGGGCGCAAATAGCGGCTACTGACACGACAGAGCCCCAAATCTTCAGCCACTTGATAAATCGCTTTTTGGCCTCTTTGTTACCAGATACGTTCGCGGCCCACACTAGGCTCGCAAAGACCGTGGCCATAATGCATACTCCGACCGCCATCTTAAAGGCGTCGGCCACGTCCGCAAGCCACAGCATCATGAAAAAGTTGTTCATCTCAATCCTCCGCGTTGGCTATCAGTTCGTCGATAGCAGAGATCGGGTTGTTCGGAGCATCGAGCACCGCGTCCTGCGCCTCGATGTAGCCCTTCAGGCGGCCGGCTTTCAGCCCCTGCAAGTATGCTGTACTGAACCGCTTGTTGTGGTCAGCAATGAACTCGTCCATAACCTCCAGAATTTCGCGTCTGGTGATCTGGTACACGG
>NZ_JBXAXT010000056.1:0-547 GCF_056781895.1 Dellaglioa sp. CoH-57-MRSF-22
GGCCGCTTTACTGCTGTTGGTTCAAACCGAGAAGTTCTGCGGTTTCAGGAGAAAACGCCGGCTCCACTTCGACTGCCGGGACTTCAGGTTCTTCGATCTTGAACAGCCCTGCATCATCGATGGCCGCAAACACGTTGGTATCGCCACGCGGGCGGCCTGCGCGCAAGACAGCGGCAACAACCGCCTCATCCTGAGCGAGTACCTGTGCTTCTTCCGGGCTGATGCCAAGGCGCTGAACGAGGATAGCAGCAGCTGCCGAGTCAGCGGTCTGCGTCTCGTCCGGAATTTCAACCGTAGCCTCGAATGCCAATGCGTTCTTGGCGGCTTGGTCTGCTTCTGCCGAAGCCTGTTCCGGAGTATAGTTCTCCAGCGCATCAGTGACGAGCTGGCCTTCTTCAGCGTCTTTGTTTTCGTGTTCCTGTGCGGGTTGTTCGCGATCCGGAGTCCCGACAATGACAGCCGCGTAAAGGCCGCTCACCGAATACTCGGGGAACACGCCGATCCAAGCTTCCCACACCACCTGCTTGTGATCACCGATAGCTGGAAC
>NZ_JBXAXT010000057.1:0-546 GCF_056781895.1 Dellaglioa sp. CoH-57-MRSF-22
CATAGCAACGAAGGACTTTTGGTGGCTAAGAAAACGACATTGACCCGGGCCGAGATCGCGACGCTGATTAAACAACATGTCGCAAATTACTGGCGTGAAAAGATGTATGCGGTCAGCGCCGAAGTCGGTCTCAATAAAGGCGGTTCTCTACGTGCCGACATAATGGCGGTGCACGTCAAAAACGAAATCGTCATGGTAGAAGTCAAATCCTCATGGGCTGACTTCAAAGTCGATAATGACAAAGGCAAGTGGCGGAAGTATCTGCCATTTTGCAATCGCATGTACTTTGCATGCGGTGCTGCCACGTATGAAAAAATTAAACCCCGCCTCCCACCGGAGGTCGGGGTATTTGTCGTTCGGTACTTCAAAGACAAGAAATACAACATTCCCAGAACGACTATACGAATGGTTAAGAGTGCTACGTATCGCGAAATTGATCCCGCGATCATGGCAAATGTGGCTATTCGCATGGCCTATCGTGGTGCCGATATGACACGATTCAAAATGAACAAACGCATTCAGTAAGGACAACACAATGTACACACG
>NZ_JBXAXT010000058.1:0-546 GCF_056781895.1 Dellaglioa sp. CoH-57-MRSF-22
GATGGTGAGATGCCGAATCTATGTCCTTCACGATCTGGTCCAGCACGTCTACGAGTGCCTTTCCCTCGGTCATCAGCGTTCGGGCCGTACCCTGCACACGCTCGACCAGTGCTTTCCGCTGTTCGGCACTGCTACCGAATTGCTTCAGCTCCTGTGCATACTCGGTGTAGATGTGGTTGCGTAGCGCGTCGCACGCTTCTTGCAGAAGGTCGAGGTTGACTGTGGCTCGAACTCGAATCTCAACTAGCCGGGCACGCGCGCTCAGGTCGTTGGACGTGGCTTCGAGAAGCGACTTCGGGCTGAACTGCTTACGCCCGTGCAGCGACCGCGATGTGCGGTTGGCCATCAGGCCCATGGCTTCGGCCTGATCACGCTCGATCTTCAGCTTCTCGCGCACGCCCTTGACCACGAGCCGAAACTTCTTGTAGTTAGGGTCTTCTTTGATGTCGGACAAGAATAGTTCGAGATCAGATTCTTCAGCCATTACAAAACTCCCTTTGCGCGCATGCAGTCCTTGAGGATCATACCAAGAACACAAACTGCCAC
>NZ_JBXAXT010000059.1:0-542 GCF_056781895.1 Dellaglioa sp. CoH-57-MRSF-22
CCGTGTGGGTGATAACGACCAACCACGTCACCGACTACGCGTGCCGATTTGATGAAGCGCTTCTCGTGATGCGACGCGCCCCACAGGATACGTCGATGCACGGGCTTCAGTCCATCAAACAAGTCGGGCACTGAGCGGTCGAGGTTCACGGTCACGCCATACGTCTTCATACTGCGCGTCGAGAAGTCGCGCAGCGATTCGTGCCCGAGGTTGCGATCCTCGGTCGGAGCCGCCACAACCTTCTTCTTGGACTTCAACGTGTCCTTTGCCATTACCCTACCTTCTTCTTAGTCGCGGCCTTCTTGGCCACAGGTTTTGCTTCCGGCGTTGCCGCCGCCTTCTTTGCTGTCTTCTTCGGTGCCGGCTCTTCCTCAGCGTCATCAGCCCCGGCGCTCGGAAGGCCTAGCATCTGACGGCGGTAATCCACGTCATCCGACATTAGCTTCACGAAGTCAACATGGTCCGATTCGACCAAAGGTTTGATCTTGATCAAATGGCGCGTATCCGGGTCCATGATTAGTGTGCGGATCAAACCTTCATCC
>NZ_JBXAXT010000060.1:0-542 GCF_056781895.1 Dellaglioa sp. CoH-57-MRSF-22
TCGATGTGGTGCAGCACACTTTGGTGGGACAAAACTCTTGCGCCTTCTATCATAAATCCTCCGCTGGTCATCCTATTTACTAGACCCAAATTTCATGAGTCGCCCCAATTTTATCATAGGTTTACTAGGAGTGCCAGACTACGGAGAGCCAATTATGTTTCAAGGCGACAAAGACCCTTTCGGGTACAGCATCAGCACCTATGCGTGGGTTTTCGGACTCGCGCTGTTCGGAGGTGCCGTTAAGTATCTCAACAACTCGCAGCAGTTCCGAGTCGCGACACTCGCACGTGATCTGATCACCGCAGGCTTCGCAGGACTCATGACTTTCTGGGCGTGTGAGTGGCTTAACATCGACGGGCCGGTTGCCGCGATCTTGATTGCGACGGCTGGTCTCATGGGGACACGAGCAATTGCCGTGTTCGAAAGTTTCTACACAAAACAGGCCGAGCGTATGGGAATACATATTGACGACACCACAACCGAATCGAACAACCCGACACCGGGCGGTCAAGGATAAACGGTAGGAGGCACACGTGAATACG
>NZ_JBXAXT010000061.1:0-542 GCF_056781895.1 Dellaglioa sp. CoH-57-MRSF-22
TGCTACTACCGCTGAGCTACACCGGAATTGAGTCAGATAGACCGGGTAACAACTTCGTCCGGCTCACTATCTGATTCGTACTACTTAACTGATGATACCAATCAGGTCGCCTTCTAGGCACACCTTCAGCTCTTCACCATCTACTTCTACGGTTGCAGTCGTCATTGACGTGATAACCGTGTCACCTACCTTAACGCGCAGAGGACGGATCGAACCGTCGCGCAGGATATGTCCTTCGCCTACGGCCACCACAACACCACGATCAGAATTGTCTGCCGTACCCGGAATCACGATACCACCAGATGTGGTCTGGTCCGAAATTAGCGGACGGATAACAACCTTGTCGTAGAGAGGCGTAATTGCCATTTAGGATTCCTAAGAAACTGGTGGAGTCGGGATGGATTCGAACCTCCGCGTCCCGCTAGGGGAACGGGCTCTACAGGCCCGCGCCTTCGACCAACTCGGCCACGACTCCAGTGAATTAAAATTGGTGATTGTGGGGGAGACTCGAACAACCACAGCGTCCGGTAACTCAAGTAGAG
>NZ_JBXAXT010000062.1:0-540 GCF_056781895.1 Dellaglioa sp. CoH-57-MRSF-22
CACCTACATGGGTGGCCACGCTTAGTGCCGCACAGATGGGTTCGGGTGCTGGGAACAACTTGGTTCATACTACTAACGGTTCAGGTGCTCCAGCATGGGTATCGACTGTGCCGACCGCTAACCTACCTGTCGCCTCTTCGTCGGCGTTGGGTCTGGCGCAAGCCGGCACCGGCCTGTCAGTTGCGGGCGGTGTGTTCTCGGTAAACACGAGTGTACTAACGCTCGACGAAGGCACGTACACAGGCGTATAATAGAGGTGTACTAATGACCGCTGTCATAAAACATATCCGTAATACGACAGCGGGCTTGCCGCCCGCTGCTGGTAATTTGGTAGCGGGCCAACTCGCTATCAACACGTCTGATGCAAATCTATACACGCTTGATGCACTGGGTAATGTGCGACTTCTGGCCAGCGCCGCAGTAACAGCAAATGCCTACACATCAACCAATACCCCGAACCAGCTTGTAAAGACAATCAATGGCGTGAGCCCGGACAGCACAGGCAACTTCAAAATGGGCGCCAACAAGAAGAAGTTGATT
>NZ_JBXAXT010000063.1:0-540 GCF_056781895.1 Dellaglioa sp. CoH-57-MRSF-22
GGTATAACTCAACGCGCTGTTGCTGGGTTTGATCCCGAGCGAGCGGCCTTCGTGTATGGTTGGTGGTCACCCAAGCGGGCGCGTTATGTTTACATTGGCGTTACAGTTGTTTCCGTTAAACATCGTGTAAGCCAGCACATCAGTGATGCAACCTCAAAAGAGGGCGCGGCTTTTCAGCGTCTGCTGCGTGCTGAGGGTGCTGACAGTTTCGAAGTCCACACTCTGTGGACTGGTGTTCTCGCAGATGCACAGGATGCTGAACGGCGGCTTATTAAGAAGCACCGCACCTGCATCAGCAAAGGTGGATTTAACACCGTGGTGGGTGGGAGTTTGGGTAGTGCGTCTGGCAGTCAGATCGAGTATAAGGGTGTGCTGTATAAATCAGCCCGTGCCTTTTCTGACTACTTGGGCGTACCATCCTATTGGGTTGTGGATAGGCGGAAAGCTGGGGACACGCCAGAGCAGATCGCGGCTAAGGCTGTATCGAGAAGTACGCACAGAATTATTGTGAATGGAGTGTGCTACACAACTCGTAAAGAG
>NZ_JBXAXT010000064.1:0-527 GCF_056781895.1 Dellaglioa sp. CoH-57-MRSF-22
CGCCGAAGTCTTGCGCGCATGCGTCCCCGTAGCCCGGCGCGCTCAGCGCGGCATGTACGAGTGCCGCGTGTTCCGCGTAGAACGCGACGACGCCAGCCCGGACCTTAGCGCGGGCCTCGTCGTCAGCTTCAATATGCACCCCTTCGAATTCTTCGGTATCCGGCACGTCCGCCCAGATAGCGGCGACGATGAAATGATGAACGATCAAATCGATTTGCTTATCGGTCAATTGCATGGTGTTACTCCGTGTGTTTAGCGTTAGACCTATTGTATGCGGCCCGAATCGAGCCGTCAACAATAACCCTATCGCGTGCCGGGTTAAAACTGGTTGCGTGTCAGGTCGATACGGCTTTTCAGAATCCCGAGCGTACCCGACACACTATCCAGTTCGGCGGGGCTCGCATTCTTGATTAGCGTTTCCGCGATGCATTCCAGCAAATCACAGGGCAACGCGTCGAGCGCAACCAGACGATTAACCCCCGCCGCGATCTTTGCGCACTCCGTTACCGTTGTGTTTTCGTTGGTCG
>NZ_JBXAXT010000065.1:0-525 GCF_056781895.1 Dellaglioa sp. CoH-57-MRSF-22
TTTCACGATAGAACACTCGATCGGCTGAATTCCGTGTGCATTTAGGAATGCCAAATGCGTGGAACCATCGAAATCTCGATACTTTTTCCAGTTAACCTGCTTCGGGCTCGTGATGTGTCCACAGGTGTGGCGTGCCGTACACTGAGCGCCACAGTACCCACACGTGAAGTAATCAACGAGAGCACCCATAGAATAGGTGTTGATTTCCCGTGTCAGAACTTTTTGTGCGACATCCGGATACTTATTTTTGTCGATTGCCAACAGCCCCATCACCTTCCACAGTTTTCCGTCCCCGTAGCCCTCAACCTTATGGAACGATGCGTCGAGAATAACGCCGTAAGCACGCTCGTGAACCTCATTATCGTGTTCAAGATGCACGGGGCATCCTTTCCACGCTTTGTAGGACATACGGTTGGTTGGCGGCGGCAGGAATCGTGCAAGCTCATCGCGTGGGAATGCGATGCCGTTACGGTTTGGAATATCGGATGGACACACCAACGTCGAGACGATGATGTAGTCTTCGAT
>NZ_JBXAXT010000066.1:0-517 GCF_056781895.1 Dellaglioa sp. CoH-57-MRSF-22
GGAGCACATGGATGATGACACGCTGGTGCGTATTGACGCACGCATGATGAGTGCGCTAGAATTCGAGATTGATGTCTACATCTAGGACCGCAAATATCCGCTGGCGATGCTGCACGAGCAACTTTCGCTCTTGACATTGACCCAGTGGATGGAGCAGAATGCGTTCATGCGGGATTTCACGATTCCAACCGCCTACTTGAACTGAAGGAGCTACCATGAGCCAAGAACAGAAATACTCGTATGTGCCGACCGAGTTTGCCGCTGCCCTGATCGCAGAAGCATTCAAGGGCCGCATCACGCCCGAAGCGGCTGAGACTCAACTGAAGGTCGCGGCAGAGGACCATCGCTGGCCGATGCTCAACAAGTTCCATCTGCTCGGTCTGATGGTGGCCTACAACGAAGGCTACTCGAAGGCCGTGGATGGTCGCGCATTCGACAATCCGTTTGCCAAGGCCGGTTCGCAGGCCGCAGCGTGGGAACTGGGCACGCAAGACGGCGCTGAGCTGCGCACGCAGCG
>NZ_JBXAXT010000067.1:0-510 GCF_056781895.1 Dellaglioa sp. CoH-57-MRSF-22
CGATTGCCTAGTAATCGTCCTTGTAAAACTTGGAGTCACGCTTAAGCGACGCGGCCAGTAGCGTAATCGCTTCCTTTAGTAGCTTACTCATGTCGTAATTTTGCATTGCCAGCCTCAGCGGGTTAGTTGTGTTTGGGTCCGCGACGCGTGCGCGCACCCTCAGCCTGCCGGCCCCGGACGTGAAAAAGGGCCCCTAAGAGCCCCTTTTGTTCGGTTGTCCGCGCCTCAGACGGGGAACGCGTAATTGCCGTTGAATTCAGCGGTGTCCCGCACTTGCTCAGCCGTCATCGATGATGGCACCCACCGCGCACCCCGGAACGCAAACAGGTGCGTACGATACTGCGCGAGTGTGATCGGCGTTTCATAGACGCGGCCATCCGGGTACACGGCATAGAACGAGCCGATTACGTCGCTCGGTGCCTCAGCACGCGCAAACGACACGGATTGATAGCCCTTGCACCGGACGGGGGCGCTTGCGTTCGTGTTCGTCATTTTCTGTTCCTCAGCGTC
>NZ_JBXAXT010000068.1:0-508 GCF_056781895.1 Dellaglioa sp. CoH-57-MRSF-22
GTATTGAATCGGAGGTTTTATGGGGCGTCCACGCGCAGCACTTGAAGATGTGCGCAGAATTTTTACGGACAGGGGACATACGCCAACGTCCACGGATGCTGATTATGTCAATTCTCAGTCACGTTTAAGCTATGTGTGCGGCAGTTGTGGTTCTGTCGGTGGCACTTCTGCCATGTCGATGCAGCGCTATGGTAGCACCAAGTGCAAAAACTGCAAGCAACGTGTCAGTGTTGAAGAAGCGCGTGCACGCTTCTACGCGGCAGGCCATACCCCTACATTCAGCGATACTGACTATAGTGGCGTAGCCACGCCTCTGAGTTTCATATGCGGCACTTGCAGGGTTGAGTCGGAGATGCCGGCATCTCGTGTCACCGACAATAAAGGCCAGTGCGGACACTGCGTTAATACGGTAGGAAGTGTGCCTGAAGGTAAGAAGATCATGCGCAAAGGTAGTTTCAAGGAAGCCAAGGCCGAAGCCAAGGCCAAGAACTTGAGACCTCTTTTCGCT
>NZ_JBXAXT010000069.1:0-502 GCF_056781895.1 Dellaglioa sp. CoH-57-MRSF-22
GACCAGAGCGTGGCCCGCTTCGTGCGCCGCGACCATCGCCGTGAATTCCACGCTCCGCTTCTTCTTTTCCTTGTCCATATCGAATTCGACGTGGAACAGCGCGGTTTTCGTCGTCTTCTTCGAGCGCGGGCGGGGCAGCGTCTGGATTGCCTGTACCTTATGCTCACCATTCGACAGTTCCTTCGTCATCACGAATTCGGCACCCCGCACATCATTCTCGATTGCCCAGAATGCGGCATCGACCAGCAGCGTCGAGAACATCTTGTGAATCGAGCTGAACACCGGACGCGTACCCTGCGTCGGATACACCGAGTTTGCGTAGATTCGATCCAGCAGCGATTGGTCGGCCGCGAACTTGATGCCCGACACTTTCTCCATCTCCCGTACGTACTGGTTGACGGAACGCGCGATCAGCGCCTCGTACGATTTTCGGCTGAGCGACGGGTAGATGATGTGGTTGTTGCCGAAGCGCGCCACGTGCTCGGGCTTGAACCGCGACATC
>NZ_JBXAXT010000070.1:0-493 GCF_056781895.1 Dellaglioa sp. CoH-57-MRSF-22
GTGAACAGAAGGGCACCAGCAGGTCCCAGCTTCTCTATAGCCTCGCGCATGGACGAGGTATTCAGCAACTCTTCGATCAGGGCTTCTACTTTGTCACGGGCATCGCCATCTGCGTTCTCCCCAACAAGCTGTTGTAGCAAACCCATCTTCTCCAAAGCACCCGGCACATCGTGCAGAATGGACTTGGCCAGTGTGCCACTGCCTGCCTTCAGTCGGCCGCCTGCATGGCTACGGGACTCGGAGCCGGGACTCGTTTCCCCGTTTGCCACGAACTCTTGAAGCGCGCGTGGCAGTGTCGCCATAGCCTGTGCGGCTTTACTGTCGCGCGGTGAATAGGGTGCTACGCCACCTCCCGGGGGACCGGCCCGAGATGGGCGTTCCGCTCGATGGTGTATGGTTGAATCAGGTCGCGGGGCACTCTTGTGGGTTGGGGCAGGTGCATTCCGTCCTCGAACGCCAGTACCGCTTGCGCCCGGTCCGTACTCCTTAGCGT
>NZ_JBXAXT010000071.1:0-490 GCF_056781895.1 Dellaglioa sp. CoH-57-MRSF-22
TTGGAAGCCGCAACCGGGACTGACACCGCCGCCAGCACGATCCGCGCCCGCGGTCTGCGACCCCACCGTGCACGCCTGACCGATCAGCCGTGACGGCGGATGCAGATGAACGGTGCGTGCTCTGCACGCCCGGACGCCCATCGCGAGAGCGACTCACCCTGTGCACCGAGTGCCCGCGGGTTCACGGCCCCAGGATCCTGTCCACGCTGTCGACTCTGCTCGGCTATCTGGTACCGCACGCGAGCGTTGGTCTGAGCCGGGCGATCGTCACCGCGTCGCCCTCGATGCTCTCCCGGTTGGAGCTCCTTGCCGAACTCACCGCCGGACACCGCTACCGCGGGCCACGCCCGCGACTGCAGGCCCTCGACGACGAACTCGCCGCGCTGGGTCTTCCTCGCGTGGTCGACCGTGTCACCGCCGCCCATTTGAAGGGAGCGCGGCCCACATGCGGACACCCTGGTCGGGTTGTGGCTGGGATCGTCCACGACCG
>NZ_JBXAXT010000072.1:0-490 GCF_056781895.1 Dellaglioa sp. CoH-57-MRSF-22
GGACAAAGAGACCGGTAAATGGGTTGTTCATCCGGTTGTGCAGTACTACCCAGAAACGGTGGGTGAGAAGTTCTTCGATTGGATGGCAAGTATCCAGAAGCAGTACCCCGACAAGCGCATGGTTGCAGGTAAGTGGTGGCTGATCTATGAAGACAACAAGGCCAACAAGGCCATGATTGGTGACGCACACGACCCGAAGATGGCCAAGAAGTACGGAAAGGGTCTGTGGGTAGAGGCACCGGACGGAAACCTTCAGGGTGTCATCATCGTTGACTCGTATCCGGCAATGAATCCGGACTCTAACGACGATGAAGAGGCAGATAACTCTCTGGGCGTGCACGCTCGATTCTTTGCAAAGCATCTGCCTCGTATCAAAGGCCGGATGGGCAAGAAGATGATTTCCCTGATCGGCATGAATCAGCTGTCTGATATTCCGATGGCTATGTACGGACCGAAGCAGCAGGAATCGTGCGGTAAGAAGCTGCGCTAC
>NZ_JBXAXT010000073.1:0-486 GCF_056781895.1 Dellaglioa sp. CoH-57-MRSF-22
GGAAATAGCTCAGCTTGGTAGAGCACCTGGTTTGGGACCAGGGGGTCGCAGGTTCGAATCCTGTTTTCCCGATTAATAGATTGCCAAAATTTATTATGTGTTTTTATTTTATGGCGGCGTAGCTCAGCTGGCTAGAGCGTCCGGTTCATACCCGGGAGGTCAGGGGTTCGATCCCCTTCACCGCTATTTTCTACGTAAGAAGCTTGGACCTTTAGCTCAGTTGGTTAGAGCAGACGGCTCATAACCGCCCGGTCGTAGGTTCGAGTCCTACAAGGTCCATTACTTGTAGCTGATTCAAGTAGATTTTTAATTTTTTATGGAGGATTACCCAAGTCTGGCTGAAGGGAACGGTCTTGAAAACCGTCAGGTGGGTCAAACCACGCAAGAGTTCGAATCTCTTATCCTCCTTTTTAATATTATCGCGGGATGGAGCAGTCTGGTAGCTCGTCGGGCTCATAACCCGAAGGTCGTAGGTTCAAATCCTGC
>NZ_JBXAXT010000074.1:0-486 GCF_056781895.1 Dellaglioa sp. CoH-57-MRSF-22
TCAGGAACAAAAGCGGTTCCCGACGTACATCGCGGACCTCGAAGTGGGTGAGCTGTTTTTCCATAACGGTTATGTCTGGGCCCTCACACGCAGCGACACTTACCACGAGGCTATGATCGTGGGCCAAAGCGTAGACCGAAGTGACAGTCCTGATCCGGATGTTGCTGAGGTGCACAAGGCTGGTGAGTACCAACTGTTCGCGACGGACGCGATCGTACGGCGCGTGGCCCATGCGTTGTTCACGTTGGAGCCGCGTCTATGATTCCGAGTGCGTGGGTGGGAAAACGTGAATTTGCATTGAACTTTGGATTTGAACGCCAGTTTGCTGCGGATTTGGATACGGCGCTCACGCTACTGGCCGCCGTCAACGACTATGGCACACGTCAGGCACTTGGGCCGGACTGGTGCTCGGCGCTGGACCGGTTGGAACGCAGGTACGAGAGCCTTGATGGGGAGGACGAATGAAATTCGATGACTGGGTGGAAG
>NZ_JBXAXT010000075.1:0-238 GCF_056781895.1 Dellaglioa sp. CoH-57-MRSF-22
GTCCGGTCTTTTTATTTTGTTCTGAGAAAGGCATGACGTATGAAAGCAGGTGATCGAGTAAAGTTGGTTGGCGCAGCAGCCGAGGTCTTCCCGGACTATGGTATCGGGCTCGTGGTAGACGACGCGCAGTGCCCTCCCACTCACGTTAGTGTGACGTTTGCGGCCCATGAAAAGCCGCTGTTGCTTAATCGCCGGTTGGTTGCGCTCGCGTAACCTTGAAGCCCCGCCCCGTGCGGGG
>NZ_JBXAXT010000075.1:248-483 GCF_056781895.1 Dellaglioa sp. CoH-57-MRSF-22
TGTCTGCTGTTTGCCCAAGACGCCGGTTTCGTCAACTATATAAACGAGGGTACTCTGGGAGGCACCCAAAGCGGTATCGTCTACTCGCTCATCCCGAGTTGCGCGCAAGTCTTCGAGACCTACGAGATGGCCGAAGCCTTCATTGACTACAATGGACTGATTGCGACCACCATCATGCAGATCGCGGAGCCTCCTGCCGAAGAGTATCCTGACCTGTACACCTTGTACTGGCTTG
>NZ_JBXAXT010000076.1:0-477 GCF_056781895.1 Dellaglioa sp. CoH-57-MRSF-22
CTCCACAGGTCTCCAGTCCTTGCATGATGAGCTGCTGCGTGAGGGCCTTACTCATTCGTTCCCTGACTTCAATGCACACTTGACTGTGGCGAAGAACGTGGAAGGTGCTGGGCGTACGCAAGCTTGGATTGAGTCACGTAACCACTATCTAGAAATGTGTCCGGTGGAGATCAGGTTCGAGTCTGCTATTAAGGCAAGTTCGCTAGCCTAAGAAAATGCCCCGATCAGAATCGATTCTGATCGGGGCATTTTACATCCTCAATTTTAGATTGTCAGCCATTGGGCTGTCCGTTGTGCAGGCAGCAAGCACAAGCGTTTAGCAATACTGAGGATGAGACCACTCATGATGGATAAGCGGCACAATATCGGGGAATCTAAGTCGTTGCACGTAGCTGCTGGCAGCACTCAACGCAATAGAATAGGGCGAACTCTGTTGCACTCTGGGTTCTGCTACTACTGCTATGAGCGGGTGCATAG
>NZ_JBXAXT010000077.1:0-465 GCF_056781895.1 Dellaglioa sp. CoH-57-MRSF-22
GCACAGCGCGAAGTGATATCGGGGCCGTACTTTTGTTGCACATCCCAGTCCACGAGACACAGGTGCGTGCCCAGCGCGCGGATCACGACCGCGAGTTCTACGCGCTCGCCCTCAGCATACACATTGACGTTCAACATGACTCTCCTTTATTTGAATCGCAAAATTACGTAGACGGGCCACGAGTTGTGTTCGTCGTGCCTGTATTTGAGTTCCTGAACTATACAGTACTTTCCACGTATCTGCAACTCCCAATCATACGAATACCCGTAGCGGTTCAGCACCATTGGCTTATACCGCAGCCTACGCCGTCGCATGTTCATGATCAGTAGCACGAAAGCGATGCCGACGTGTCGCCCACCACCCGGAACTTGGCGCGAGTCACACGATTGACCGGCGTATTGTACCCGAATTCCCGCAGCATGTCCGGCACCGTGTATTCCAGCTCAGCGGGATCGTCGGTGCGGT
>NZ_JBXAXT010000078.1:0-465 GCF_056781895.1 Dellaglioa sp. CoH-57-MRSF-22
ACGATCCATCATAGACGGCGCGGATTCGGCTTCTACGGTCGTAACACCCTTTGGGCCTTCCAGTGTCAGGTGCCGTGTGCCGGACCCCGCGCTACGGCGCGCGCGTTCTCGATTTATGGATTCAGCCAGATCGCGCAGCGTTCCCCTAAAGACATCAGCAATCCTATCTATTAGCCGATCCTCACGCTGTGGCCATACGTGCTCATCGTACTGCTGAAATCCTTCGGCCAGAAGCTCGTTAGCTGCCAGCACATCATCAACAGTCGGAAGGTCCTTAGGAGGAAGAAGCGATTGCAGATGATCGAACTTGCGGCCAACGTTGTACTCCAATTCCTCGTTGGACTGCATCAACTCAAGAGCGAAAACCTCCTGAATGCCGGATAGGATTTCCGGAACCATCGGTTTCAACGCCGCGTTAAGCGCCATTTCAAACGATGTGAGCGTATCGATCGCCTGATCGTGCTT
>NZ_JBXAXT010000079.1:0-463 GCF_056781895.1 Dellaglioa sp. CoH-57-MRSF-22
CTCCGGGTCGGAGCCGTGCTCGATCAGGAGCCGTGTTTCGATCAGGAACGTTACATCCCGCAGCAGATACGCTGTCTTTACTGGATGGAACAGTTCCGGATCGCCACCTTTGTCCGGATGTACCAGACTTCTGACTTTTCGGTAAGCATCGACCAAAAGTTCAGAACTTGCGTTGTATAGCTGTTCCGTACCAGAACTGACGTAATTCGCAGTATTCTCTTCGTCATGCGCATGGCGCTGGGGAGCGCCACGGGTCGCGAGCCTGATTTCACGGCGCAAGCGACTGATTGTCGCGTTGCGCTCGTCTCCCTCAGAGTACTGCTTTACTACGCCCATGACTTGATTCCACAGCTTGTAGTACCGGTTTCGGGCTTTATCGACTTGAGCACGCAACTCGTGAAATCGGGCAACGGCACTTTCGTCAATGGTCATACTCTCTCCAGTACTTAAAACTGCTATTTAC
>NZ_JBXAXT010000080.1:0-457 GCF_056781895.1 Dellaglioa sp. CoH-57-MRSF-22
GCCCAAGGGTAAGATGGCGACCGTTCGTGAGGATGAGTACATAATCCGAGGCGGCGGTACCGACGAAAACGGAATGGCCGTAGACGACTTCGATATCGCACGCTACATGCAGGAAGCAGAGGACCAGAATACCGGCACGCTGCACGACCTGAAGGTTGATACGCGAGACATGCGTCAAGCAAAGAACTTCTATGACTATGCATTCAACATGCAGAACCCCAAGGCAAACCCGCCTTGGTCTCGTCAGTTGTGGGTCGGTACTATGCTGTTCGGTGAAGCGTGCCCTGTGTGCTCGAATAAAGCGTGGCTCGATGTGCACAACGTGCCTGTGGACTACAAGGCAAAAGAAATGCCAGAACATATCCAGTTCTTGGAGTATGGTAAGTGTCCAAAGTGCAAGCGCGGTAAATGGGAGCTGATCCAAAACCACGGACTCCGAAACTATCTACAGTACGTG
>NZ_JBXAXT010000081.1:0-456 GCF_056781895.1 Dellaglioa sp. CoH-57-MRSF-22
GGCACCAGATCAGTAGGTGACACGATTCTCATCCCAGAATCCAAAACGCTGGCCACCTGCTCAGCCAAACGCTGGTCGGACACAACGAAGAAAAGTGGTTTATCCGATTTTGCAACGCGAGCGCCAGAACGAAATAGAAACTGGATGCACTGGTCAACGGTACGGTCGAGGTCCGGATTGTAGTCAGGGATGATGGCCTTGAAAAAGTTTATCTGATCCGGCGTCAACTTCAAGGTCGCAAGGAATGCTGCCGTATGGTAGCGCCGCCATTCGTTGAGGCCCTGACTGACGACAGGCACGCGGATTACAGAATCCCCAAGAAGCTTGTCCAAATTTTCCTTTTCCCATAGGCCACTGTGTGAATCAGAGCTATCCTTAGAATTGATGCACAGAAGTAGAGGCTCTGCTTCCATAGCCTGTGTCTCCAGCCATTTTGATTGAAGCGCAGTAGCTGCC
>NZ_JBXAXT010000082.1:0-453 GCF_056781895.1 Dellaglioa sp. CoH-57-MRSF-22
GCCTTAGCCGCACCAAACAAGAACCCGGCCTTGAAACCCGACTCCTTCAGAAGCTCGGAATTGGCACGTTGCACCTCCTTGAACACGCGGAACTCGGCCACTGCCTTACGCAGTTCTCGACGCAGCGGACCCTCTTTAGAGAGTAGTGTACGCAGGTACGCCTTGCTGATCTTGGAACCGTCCTGCTTCAATTGCGAAAGCTGGTGAGCTGTCCACCCCATCTGATGGATCATATGGCGCTCATAGTAAGGACGCCATACTTTACCTGCCAGCATGATGTGATCGGCACGTGCCAGCTGCTCACGTTTGATACACAGCAACGACGTTACGTCCTTTGCCGCATACTGCAAGAAGTCTGGATTCTGCGGATCGATCGACTCAATGTTGGCTCGATCGCCCTTGCCGAAGCTAGTGTCGTCTCGGAAGTAGAAATCATCGCCATAAGAGCAAAGG
>NZ_JBXAXT010000083.1:0-449 GCF_056781895.1 Dellaglioa sp. CoH-57-MRSF-22
TACGTATCTGCATGAGGGTTATTCGGGTGTTTTTCGTTGTAGCGTTTGCGCTCAGCAGGAGTCATGTCCTCCCACTTACCCTCGCTGGCCGTGACCATTAGGCGTGCTATTACTTCTGCTTTCATAGTCTTGTCCTTGGTTAAACAAACCGTGTATTTACGAGGGTTAGTTGATCAGGTAGTCGAAAGCCCACGTGATGTTGAGGGTCACAAGGTTCGATGCGGAACCGTCGAGTTCGACATCCGCAACCGAAGCCGGCCACAGGCCAACGACGGTAATCGTCCGGCTCACCTGAGGAAGATCGTTATAGACCACGAGCTGTGCCGTGCACTTGTAGGCGGATGCAAACGAGCCGCTGTTGTTGAGCCACGAACGGGTCATTTCTGACCACGCATAGAACTGGGCGCGCGTACTCCAGTCGCTCGCTTCCATAAACGTGGTGTTGAATG
>NZ_JBXAXT010000084.1:0-449 GCF_056781895.1 Dellaglioa sp. CoH-57-MRSF-22
AGGGTTACCTCTCGTCGAAGATCGTGGTGAAGCACGCGACAGGCGCGACACAAGTGATCGACTGCCGTGACTACTTCATCCCGCTCGCGGTTGCGAAACCCCAATCGTTTGTCGAATCCCTGACAGAACGTGATCGTGCGGCGCTTGCCCAACACACGGAAAATCAGAAGAAACAAGGTTGACGGCACGCGCAATTAAGCGCATACTGCACAGCATTCAACAGCGGAGGGCAATATGAGCAACGTCAACATTCAATACTACAATGAGGCCGACCATATCAATCTTGCGTCTGCCACGGGTGATCTGGCGGTCCCGCGTGTCGGTGAGGTCATCCGCTTCGAGGCCGCCACCTCGGTTGATTACGAGGTGGCGGAGGTTGTGTACCACATCGCGCAGGGTACCAACCTCCGACAGCGCATTTCTGTATTTCTCGCCCGTATCGGCTGAAT
>NZ_JBXAXT010000085.1:0-448 GCF_056781895.1 Dellaglioa sp. CoH-57-MRSF-22
AACCTATACTCGCTGGACGTAGAATTTTTGGTTCAGAGTCCTAAACAGTTCCAACCGCTCGCTACTATGTCCTTCATAGTTGATCAGGAGTACAGCCTTACTGATAAGGCGTACGCAGGCACATATGCAGTAGTTGGGCGTGCCATTTACATAACCGGTGGCACCTATGCCGAAAAGATATTGGGCACCCGTGTTGGTACCGATAGTCAGTATACGCAGGGTTAATCATGGGATTCAAGACACAGAATGCTAGCGTGGCGGCCACCGAAAACTACGGTAATTCGTACTACTTGGGAACGGTCACCGCCAATAATGACACCACTGGGATGAGCCGTGTACAGGCTAAAGTTCCGGGTCTATACGAAACTGATCAGGGTGAAGTTCCGTGGATCGGAAACATGAAGGACAGTCCGTTCGGGTTCGGTGTTGGGGCTAAGGGGCCATACGG
>NZ_JBXAXT010000086.1:0-446 GCF_056781895.1 Dellaglioa sp. CoH-57-MRSF-22
CATGATCATGACCGAGTTCCGTGCGTTCTTGGATACACAGGGCGGTCGGTTCGCGGTCAGTGAGGGAGACGAACTGCCGTTCACGGCGCATGTCTGGGCCGACGAGATTTACATGGACGCGCCGACCGTGAGCGCCCGGCTACCCCTCAACTACTGCCCCGGATGTGGGGAGCGGCTGTGGACCAATGTACCCGGATAGACCTCAACTTTTTCCATTATATTTCAACGGAAACACCCTCTAAAAGCCCTTCCTGTACATACCCCTCAGGCGGGGCTTTTTNACATCGATTCCAGTGAAATATAATGGAAATTGTTTCAACAGTAGAAAAACACGTATTTTGGTGTTATTACGATTCAGGTCCTCCCTCTATGGGTGGCGTTATTACGCAGCGGAACGGGCTGCGCCCGTGATTGTAGCGCGCAGCGCCCACGGAGCGTAGCGAAGT
>NZ_JBXAXT010000087.1:0-445 GCF_056781895.1 Dellaglioa sp. CoH-57-MRSF-22
AAAAATCAAAGAGCTGAAAGGTCTCAACACCGTTACCCCGAAGAAGACTGGGGCTACGAAGACCTACAGTGTGACGGACCCGAAGTTTGGCCTAGACATTCGAATCTTCTTCGATGGTTCGAAGGCACCCGCAGATCAGTATCAAGTGATCCCGGCAGACACGCGCAGCGCGCTCGACGAGGAAGAACTCTCATTCCTGCGCTGGGATACTTCGTGCCTCGCAGCGGAGCCGCTGTCGGATGAGGAAACGAAGCGTGAGTTCGAGTCGTGGGCAAAGCGTAATGGAGTGAAGCTTAAGAAGGGTAAGGCCGTTGACGCGGACGACATCGACGAAGACGAAGACGACGAACCCCCGAAGAAGGGCAAGAAGACTCCGGCCAAGGGCAAAAAGAAGGTCGTCGAGGAAGATGAGGACGACGAAGATGAGGATGAAGACGGCGGCATC
>NZ_JBXAXT010000088.1:0-445 GCF_056781895.1 Dellaglioa sp. CoH-57-MRSF-22
TAGCAATTCAACCCTCATCGGTCAAGCACTATTTACGAAACCTTGAACTTCTTGGTCGCCTTTTCAGCTTCGTACGCGCGATCCTTCTCGATAGCCGGGATCAGCGCATCCAGATCGCCAAGAATCTTGGCACGCGGCTTCTTCTGCCATGCGCCAAGCTGTTTCAGGTGCGCCTGCTGCTCCTTGAGCTTGACCTTCATCTGCTCTTGATCCAGCTTAGACCAACGCCGAGTCGGCAGATCAAGCAGCTGCTTGGCTTGCTCGGCAGTCACCTTCATCAGCTTCTGGAGCATCGCATCTGGGTCCTTCGACTTCAGGGCCTTCATCAGGGAATCCAGATGATCAACCGCGTAGATCAGGAGTTCGGTGTACGCAATCGCCGCTTCCTGCTTCCGCACTCGATATGCCAACGACTTCAGTTCGAGTTCGACGCGCAGCTCCAACT
>NZ_JBXAXT010000089.1:0-442 GCF_056781895.1 Dellaglioa sp. CoH-57-MRSF-22
GGTATACGCAATACGGTGAAGCCAATTCTGGAATCGTGCGTATGGTGCGGCGCGATATGGAGTCTGCCTATCAAGCAGGTCGCAACGATGCACGCGTCGAGGCCGAAACGTGCTCTGATGAACAGTGGATCGCGGAGCACGGCACACGTCTCGCCCGGCTCCTGAACATCGATGGCTACGATTTGGCTGATCGCGATGCGCAGATTGCGGATTTGCTGAAGCGGTCAGCACTGATTCCCATGCACGGTCGAATCGACGCGAAGGCCACGGTTCTGGGCATTATGCGATACGTAACGCGTAACTGGAACATGGAATTCGAGCACTACATGGGCACTCCCATGTATGCCCTGCTCGCGTTTCGTGAGTTTGATGAGCTGAAGAAGATTCTAGACGAACAACACAACATTATCCTCGGTGCCCAGCTCAACGACGGCATTTCGCT
>NZ_JBXAXT010000090.1:0-439 GCF_056781895.1 Dellaglioa sp. CoH-57-MRSF-22
GCGTAACGGTTTCGGGGAACAGGAACTGGCAGAGGCCGGTATCGACCCGTCTAACTACTGGAAGGAGTTGAAATGATTTTTCGTGTTGGCGACGCTGTAGGCGTCTATGGCTGTATCTCGGGCGTGGCCCTGAACGATCCGAGCAACATGGAGCCGAATGTGGAGCTTGAGTTCCGGGTCCCGGGTGATCCCGATCGGGGATCGTCTGCGCATCTCGTTTTTCGTGGGCGACCTCACGATGGCAGAAGGCGACAAGATTGCGATCGGGAACATGGCTACGGTCAAGGGTCTGGTTGAGGGCGCGCGACTGAGCCCCGATGGGGATACTGGTGTCGTTACCGTGCAGGCCGTCCACACGCTGTTCGATGTGTCGATGCTCGTCGTGAAGCATGTGCCGATGCCGACCGGGGAGAACACATGAGAGTCGATATTCAGGAAC
>NZ_JBXAXT010000091.1:0-438 GCF_056781895.1 Dellaglioa sp. CoH-57-MRSF-22
GTTCAACGACTAGGCGTAAGCCGTACCATCAAGTGATGGGAAGTGGGATGCACCCATGTGGGTGAAGATATAGTCTGATCTGCGGGGAAACTCGTAGCTGCCGAAAGGCGCTGCCGAATTAACGACTCGTCAGGAACATTGTCCGGGGACTCGCTCGGGCGTGGGTACGTGGCATGTGCCTCGTACTCGACCAAGATATGGGACCCATTCAAACGACGCTACGTCAAGAATACACGCGGCCCGGGCGGTAAACCACAACGGTACGTGACTGTTATTGTTTTTCTTGACCCACGGCTTCATGTGATGGTATCATGCAGCTGCGCCGATTTTCGCTATCGGTGGGAAGTAGCGCTTAACCGAAAGGTTGCGGCAGAAATCGAGTACTCGAATGGTGAGCTTCCAGTGATCCGTAACCCGAGTATGCGCACCTCAAGCTGC
>NZ_JBXAXT010000092.1:0-432 GCF_056781895.1 Dellaglioa sp. CoH-57-MRSF-22
GATGGGCTGTACACGTAGTACTCTTCTTCTGCCATGCGTTGCATAGCCTCGGTCCACTCAGCACCCTGCGGAAATGCCTTGAACATCTTGTCGATGATGTCCTGCGCGTATGCTGTGCGATCCTCTTCAATCAATGCCGTAAGCTTGTGATCCAACTCTTCCAGCATGCGATTGATTTCGACCATACGCTTCTTGTCCGTCTCGGGCTTCAACGACTCTTCGTACAGCGCGCTGATCTGTCCTTTTAGGGAGCCAAGGTCACTCTGCTTCGTATCGATGCCGAGTGTCTTTGCGCTCTTACCGTACAGCGTGCCGAACACAATCGCCTTAATCGCGTGACGGAGCGGGTGATCCTTGTCCACCCACTGCTTGAAAAAGCGAAACACGTTTTGAATGTGAATGTCGCCTTTCGTCTTTAGCTGCGCCTTGATC
>NZ_JBXAXT010000093.1:0-430 GCF_056781895.1 Dellaglioa sp. CoH-57-MRSF-22
GCCGTCTACTGTCGTCACGCCGCAGCCCGTTCCTGTGCCGCCTGCATCACGTCGTCCTATCGATCCGGGTCAGCCATACGGTCCGATTACGTTTCCCGTGATCGAGCCGAAATGGCCGTTCATCGATCCTATCACACTGAATACGGGTGGCATTCTCGAAGGTCAGAGCGTGCTGACGAGCGGCGGTATGGTCGAGATGCAGGACGCGCTTAAACCGGGCACGGTGGTTCACTGATGGGTAAGCGCTTCAAGGTCCGAGATAACAAGGCTATATACATCAACGCCATTGATTACAAGGATCAGAGACTGGTATCCGTTCGTCAGCAATACACGACGGCTAAGGAACCTGATGTGTGGAAGAACGGATATCAGGGGATTAGCCTGCCGTCGAGTCCTAAGGCGCTGCGCAAGCTCGCGGCTCACCTCGAAT
>NZ_JBXAXT010000094.1:0-429 GCF_056781895.1 Dellaglioa sp. CoH-57-MRSF-22
GTTAGGCTTTCGCGCAACCACTCAAGCTGAGAGACCGGTGCTGTTACAGGACCTTCGTAGTGGTTCTGTGTAGATTCACCCACTAGTCCGTAGGTGCCTCCTGCCTTCAACGCGTCCTTTACCATCAGAGTGTTTCCTTCAGTTGACGAAGACACACAAGTGCATCTTCAAGATTTTCGTAGTACTCACGGATTGTGCAACCCTCAAATACCAGAGAATAAAAATCCGATACGATTGGCACAGTCTCCATCGTGAGGAACTTGTGAGCACGTGCAAAATCCTGCTCACTGAACTCGACGTTACTGTTAATCGTGTCAAGGACGCGCGACGGGTAGGACTCCAACATAAGCTTGATACGATCGCGCTCACGCGACGTATACCAGATTGCCTTGTCCAAGTCTTGCGCGGCCTTTCCCTTCTCACCACGAC
>NZ_JBXAXT010000095.1:0-426 GCF_056781895.1 Dellaglioa sp. CoH-57-MRSF-22
GGAGAGCGAGCGTTTCACTTTCTTGAACACGCGATCAACGTCCTGTGCCGTGCCATCAGCAATCGAGGCCTCAGCCTTAACGTCTTGCGCTGCCGGAGCTTCTTGTTCCGTCAGCGACACAACGCGCAGCTCGAAACTGCCCTTCTTGCCGTTGCGCAGAACCAGCAGGATGTTGTCGATGGTTGGCTGCGGGAGAACGGACACGATGTTGAGGCCACCGAGTTTTTCGCCCCGCGAATAGCCTGCATCAAATGCACCGTTGATGGCGTTGACGGTCTCACGCAGTTCCGCATGCGAAACTTCAGGCGCAAGCTTGATTAGGGTCTTTGCGATGTTCTCGTCACCGACAAGCGTGAGCAGGACATTTGCCGTGTAGTTCACGACTTGGGCCGTGAACTGGCCTTCCTTGTCGCGCGTCACCTCCAG
>NZ_JBXAXT010000096.1:0-425 GCF_056781895.1 Dellaglioa sp. CoH-57-MRSF-22
GTAGATGCCCATAGCACCGCAGTTAGCGAGGAACGTGCGTTCGTGGTCTGGCTCACTCGGGGATTCTGAGATATTGAGGGACACGTAACACTGGCGCAAGTTCACATCAAAGGGACAACCCTTGAACAACCCTTGAAGGTATTGCAGTGATTCATAGGTAGGCACAGTGACCAAATCATAGAGCTTCATACTTCACCTTTAACAGAAACCCCAGTTCCGGAGTTGGAGACTCTTAGCTGGGAATGCGGACGTAAAAGCGTCCAATTCAGGCTCCCGCATAATCCAGTGCCAGACGTGGCCCCGGAGCGGCATGCCCTGATTCACGACCTGCGCATAGCGCTGCTTCGTGTTCTTGCGAATGCTTTTGAGAACATCGTCGATGGTGAGTTCTGATGCTGGATCGATGGTGACCAGCACCTGATCAG
>NZ_JBXAXT010000097.1:0-425 GCF_056781895.1 Dellaglioa sp. CoH-57-MRSF-22
GTTTGTGGCCACCACATGGGACCAGTACACGACATGCAGTTCATGCTGAAGGTTGTGGTACGGGTTATTCATGTGCAGGCCATGACCTGCCGCTTGCAGCAGATAGTCGGC
This sequence comes from Dellaglioa sp. CoH-57-MRSF-22, assembly GCF_056781895.1. The sequence continues at coordinate 112 of NZ_JBXAXT010000097.1, forward strand.
GTTTGCGCGATCACTAAACAATGAACGTAGAATGGACGGAGCTTCGTATTGCGGTTCGATATCAAACATCAGATTCTTCCTCTTCTTCAGGCAGGTGAACGATGCCGGTGTTCGGCGTCACGTGAAATGCCTTGTCATCAAACAAGGCAATCATCATATAGTCTTTCTGGCACGTGGCCTCAAGGCGCGTGCCAATGTGTTCTTCAGACCAGTCCCCCAGAAACTGGTGGATTGCTTCCAGCTCTTCATCAGTCTGATCCGGATGCGGGCCTACACGTGCTGTCATGATCTTGACTGTATGGCCCTGCTTGATT
>NZ_JBXAXT010000098.1:0-423 GCF_056781895.1 Dellaglioa sp. CoH-57-MRSF-22
GTGATTCCGCGCGCCCGGCTGAGCGCGCAGGAACAGAAGCTCGTCGAACGCCTGAAGGACTGCTCGAAGGATTTGGACGTGGCAGATCGCCATGCCCTGCTCGATCTGATCGACCGGCTGCGTGCCCACGAAGAGCCGGACGAGAAATAAGCACTTGACACAGCATAAAATGGCTCCCATTCTAGGAGCCATTCTCACATCTGGAGGCGATATGTTTCAAGTAACGCAGGAATTCGTGTTCTGTTCAGGCGTCGCTGTCGGGGCCCTGAGCGCGATTTGCATTATTGCCAGTTTCGCTTATCTCGATGGCTGGTTTGATAAACCGCAGCCGCGTCGGTTCCATGACATCGACGACGGTTCCTATCGTGGGAAGTCCGTGCGATGAACGAACTCTGGGAAAACCCGCTATACACGGTGGAAGAG
>NZ_JBXAXT010000099.1:0-423 GCF_056781895.1 Dellaglioa sp. CoH-57-MRSF-22
TTCCGGGGATATCCACGGGATGCGGCAGATGCGCCACACTCTTCAGCTTATCAGCCTGAATCTGAGCCATGCGCTCTTGCTTATCTGCCGGAAACGCATCGAACGATGTGGTCTTCGACTGAGGTACGTAGTTTTTTGTGTCGATCATTGTGATTATCCTAGGATGCTATCGAGAGCACCCCCAAGCGAGTTGATAGCGGTCTGCGAAACGGTGTTCACCACTCCGCTGACCAAACTTTGACCAGCGTTGAACACCACCTCACTGATTAGGTCAGACGAGACGTTTGCCAGATTTATGAATACGTCACCGACTGAGAACGTTACGCGGTTGACGATCCGTGTACTTGCTCCGGACTCCAAAGTATATTGCTCGACCGTCATGGGCCAACACTCAACATATTCAATGACGGCAACCACGGAGTT
>NZ_JBXAXT010000100.1:0-419 GCF_056781895.1 Dellaglioa sp. CoH-57-MRSF-22
ATCACCACGCGTGATAAGAGCCTTGGGAGTGCCACGATCGTACAGTCCTTGGAGGCTCGTGCCATCCAACTTCCACATGCCGAAGTGGGGTCCCTTGCTACGCTTCGCAAACGACGGTACGTCGTCAGGATACGCTTTTTCCAGACTCGGCATAGGCCAACACAGAGCCACCTCTTCCTTCTTGTCAGAGATACGCACACCCGTCTTGTCCAATTCTTCCCATTCTGGGCTGCGTTTCCGGATCGTATCTTCCAGACGGTCGAACGCTGCATCCGACATGATCTCGGACTTGCCGTTGTAGTATGCGTCCTTGGCCCGAAGATACAGGGCCTTCATCTCACTGAGCTTCACACCGCATCCTCTTCGTCGTAGTACAGAGCTTCATTCACGATGTTCGTCACTTCCTCACGTTCGTTGTT
>NZ_JBXAXT010000101.1:0-415 GCF_056781895.1 Dellaglioa sp. CoH-57-MRSF-22
GCGCTACTATTCGGACGTGCGAATCTGGAGTACGAAACGTGGCTCAGGTATGCCTTCCAACGCGGTCTTCGATAAGGAAGAGGGCGTCGAGATCGAGAAGAGCGTTACCGGGAAGGGTAACGACTTCTATCGCTATATCCAGACCAAGACTGTGAAAAACAAGCTGTGGACACCGGGACGAAAAGCATGGTTCCGCATCTGGGTGAGCGACGCTGAGGGAAACGGCTGCGGTCTGGACCCACTCTTCGATACCATCATGTATCTGAAGGAGACTGGCCAACTAGCCGGCAACGACCGCAAGCGACTTACACTGAAGCTGCATGGAATGGACCCGATTCAGAAGCCGACGTGGATGGAACTCAAGACATGGGTTCTGGGGACGAAGGAGCAGAAAATCGAGGTCTGCAAGAAATTC
>NZ_JBXAXT010000102.1:0-415 GCF_056781895.1 Dellaglioa sp. CoH-57-MRSF-22
GAGCATGAGTTCGAAGAACGTGGCGTCCTCGAATTCTGGAGATGTTGATGTGTACTCTTCGTCGGACACTATCCCGGCAGGGTATTCGGCTCGCGCGCAGCTGGTGGAAACCTACTTCACCAAGACTTCGACGACGGTTCCTGTGGTTAGCGTAGGGCTGCGTAGTGCAGCTGCTGAAACAGACAGCGCCCAAATCACGGTCTCGGGAACAACACCAACATACGCATCGGTCCTGTCTGATATTGACCCCAACGGAAACAAGGCATGGTCTACCAACTCGATCAAGGCGTCGCAGTTTGTCTTGAACCATATAACCTAATGCGAGGGTGACTATGGCAGGTAATCCGGTAAAGGCGCAGTCCCTAGCCAGACAGGTACTTACAGTTCAATCTCCCGCGTCTACTGCTCAGGCAGT
>NZ_JBXAXT010000103.1:0-409 GCF_056781895.1 Dellaglioa sp. CoH-57-MRSF-22
GTCGAAGAAAGCGGCGTCTGACCTTAACAAGATCAAGCGTCAGGGCCTGCCCGCAAAGTACGCGTCGTACGACCTGAAGACGAAGGTCGAACATCGCGAACTGTTCCTATTGGAGGGTGATTCGGCGGCCGGTAAGGTGCGCGAGGCACGATTCCCGTATCAGGCGATTCTGCCTCTGCGGGGTAAAGTGTTGAACGCGATGCGTCAGCCTGAAAAGGCATTGGAGTCGGAAGAAATTCTGAACATCTTGGCCGCAATCGGCTATGACGTGAACGCAGCAGACCCGATGACGAAGCTCCAGATTGGCAAGATCATCTGTCTGGCCGACCCGGACCCTGACGGCCCGTTTGTGTCTGACACTCCAATCCTTGTCCGTCGTCGGGATGACGGTGATCTCGGTATGGAGCCG
>NZ_JBXAXT010000104.1:0-408 GCF_056781895.1 Dellaglioa sp. CoH-57-MRSF-22
GAAAAGCCAGTCGGGCACCGTGTGTTTGATCCAGCTGTTTATGGCGAGAAGGTAGCCGAGTGGTTGGACAACTCCAACCATTACACACTTTAAGGAGAGTAGTTTGAATCTGCATGAGTATGATCACGTTGTAGGCTCCGCGTCGAAGGACTTTGCGGAGAGCGGTTTGGAAATCGGCCACTTCTTCCCGTGGGCGGTTCGCAAGATGAATACGATGTACGGGTTGCCCGTGAACGACACGCCGACGCTCGAAGGTCTGGGTGAGTCCCCGATCAAGCGCATGGAGGGCTTCCTCAAGACGCTTCAGGCCGAGATGGACGAAGGCAACGAGATCATGGCGTTCCTGATCTTCCGCGAATGGGTGAAGGGCGGAAAGAGCCCGACCACCGAGCAATTGATGGCGCTGTG
>NZ_JBXAXT010000105.1:0-406 GCF_056781895.1 Dellaglioa sp. CoH-57-MRSF-22
GACCTATTCCGTTCTCGAAGCTGGCCACCATCATGGCCGAGCGTGAGGTTAAACCCCATCACGATACTTACCGGTAGTAAATAAATTGGGTAGGACCTACCCATTAGGGGCTTCGCCCCATTCATCCGGCAAGAGCAGCATGTGCCGGACGTTTCGAGAGGATGCCAATGAAAGCTTTTTGGAAATGGTGGCGTGAACACGTTTCGTTTTCGAGCACGCGACTGCTGTTTGCGCTCCTGATTATCTGGCTTCACCGACTCACTGACTCAAGCTCATTGTTGTTTGCGCTTGTGGTTGTAGATGCTGGTGTATGTTGGGTGTTGGGGTCTTCGATGCGAAATCTCAGTTCTGCGGAGGAACGTTTCTATCAGCAGATTGTGATGAAGGTCCGTGTATGGGCAATGGC
>NZ_JBXAXT010000106.1:0-406 GCF_056781895.1 Dellaglioa sp. CoH-57-MRSF-22
TGAAAGAACTGGTGAATGTTGTACACCATCGGATGGAAATCGGACGGAAATGCAAAGTTTTGTTTCAGGATTTCGGTTGGCGTGTGATCCGAACAGATGTAATTCTGTTCAGTCACGTGTGGTACACGCATCGAGAAGCCATCCACGTGCCAAACATCGTCGCTCACACTCTTCATGGGGCCGCAGCGAACCGTTACATACACGTACGGATGGTTGACCCCGAGTTTGCGCTGTTCAGCATCGGCACGGATCACCATCGGCTCGATCCACTTCAGCTCGTTCGGGACCACATAGCCCTCGGTCTTGGGGCCACGAATCATCATGCGCAGAATGTACTGATCATGTGGCACAAGAGAACCGTCCACCGGATATGAATTCAGCTCTTGGTTCGCTTTTGCGTAAATCC
>NZ_JBXAXT010000107.1:0-401 GCF_056781895.1 Dellaglioa sp. CoH-57-MRSF-22
GTCTTCGGCTTATCTTGCAGAATCGAGGCTAGGTAGCGAACCTCACGGCGCGTGAACTTGGCGCGTGCACGGATCGCGTTGAGCGCACCGATATCGGTGTCGTCGCGCAGACGGTCTGCCCACATCGTGAAGCTTGGCTTCAACCCGTTTTCATCAAGTTCCAGACCTGCTTTCGCGGCCTTTGCCACGTTAACGGCGCTGTAGCCATCGTCAGCACCGAACACCTCAACGTCCACGTCATCACGCAGAATTTCGTTGTTCTCACCACGGATTTCCAGTGCCGAGTCCGCGATCGACTTCGGAGCGCCTTGTGCCTTCACATGGTTCTCGATGCTGAGCAGACGCTTTTCTTCTTCCCGTGCGCCTTCCTGCTGCATGATTCGCTGCGCGTCGTCTTCGGT
>NZ_JBXAXT010000108.1:0-395 GCF_056781895.1 Dellaglioa sp. CoH-57-MRSF-22
CGTGGTTGTGGTGTTCCGGGTTACTGAAAATCTCAACGTTTTCGCGTCTGAGCCTTTCCGCGTTCCGCACCTCATCCAGCCCGTTGTTCATGGCGCGCAGCAACGGGCTCGCGTCCACGTGCACGTGTTCCAGCAGCGCGTATGCAAAATCCTCGGGCCGAAACGTGTCATAGGCCTTTCCATCGTCACCCAGCTCTTGACCGCGAAACTTATCGATCAGTGCACTCAGCTCATCAGCCGTGAGATTCAGTTTCACTTTTGCCATTCTCTTCTCCCTCGTCGATCACGACGTGATTCATGAGCGCCAGCGCGAATTCAATAGGATTGAATGCTTTGTGCTGATACTCGCCTGTGGTGTACGTGTGATAGCACTCGTACGAAAGGTTTGCTATTGC
>NZ_JBXAXT010000109.1:0-395 GCF_056781895.1 Dellaglioa sp. CoH-57-MRSF-22
GGAAAACCTGCGCATGATCTTGCGTGAAATTCGGAGAACGAATTACCAATGAAAGTGACACGAATCTCAGTAAACCTGAGCAAGACGGTTCAGGCCGTTACCTACGAGCCTGTTTCGGTCAGCTTTAGCATGGATGCCGAACTTGAGGCCGGGGACACAGTGAAAGAGGCGCGCGCCGCACTGTACGAAGAGGCGGCAAGAGGTGTGCGCCTCATGATGAAGAAAGAGCTTCGGCGTTGGCGCGAAGAACACGATGAGTGGCACGAAGAAAACTCGTAATACAGGAAATCTGATGTTCGCAAGTAAGAAAAAGGAAAGCAGTGCACCGATCGACGCAGAACAACATGCGCTTCATCGGAAGTATCGACCAACCAAACTCGACCGTTACCTTGGTC
>NZ_JBXAXT010000110.1:0-395 GCF_056781895.1 Dellaglioa sp. CoH-57-MRSF-22
CCTCACGCCCGCGCCGGTTGAGGATGACCCATGCGCTGATGCTTTGCCCTGCATTCGTGTCTCGTACGCGCTTCGCCATTTTGCTAACTCCGTTTAGGTTGTTACTCGTTGAAAGTGAGACTATTGTATGCGGGCCGGGCGGACCCGTCAACAATAGTTGAGCGATTTACTAAGCCTTTATTCTGCGGTTTTACGCACCAAGCAAAAGGGGCCGCGCGGGCCCCTTTCCTTATTCGTCGTCTCCGTACATGCGGGCCAGATATTCCCGTGCCGCTTTCTCGGTCGCGAGCGCGGCCCATGGCGTACAATCCAGATAACCGGGCGCGTACATGCGTCCGAGCCAGCCTTCGCAAACCGGAACCAGTTCATCAGGGTCCAGCGGTTCGCCCTCAAGA
>NZ_JBXAXT010000111.1:0-394 GCF_056781895.1 Dellaglioa sp. CoH-57-MRSF-22
GAAGACGACGAGGACGANGATGAAGATGATGACGGACTCGACGACGAAGACGAAGATGAGGACGACGAACCCCCGAAGAAGTCTAAAAAGCAGGTGAAGAGCAAGAAGAAACCTGTCGATGAGGACGACGAGGACGAGGATGAGGACGACGACCTCGAAGATGAAGACGAGGATGACGAGCCACCAAAGTCGAAGAAGAAAGCGCCGGCCAAGGGAAAGAAAAAGCCCGTCGATGAAGCTGAGGACGACGAAGACGACGACCTTGACGAAGATGAGGACGACGAGGATGAACCTCCGAAGAAGTCCAAAAAGCCGGTGAAGGGCAAGAAGAAGCCAGTTGAAGACGACGAGGACGAGGATGAAGATGATGACGGACTCGACGGCGAAGACGAAG
>NZ_JBXAXT010000112.1:0-392 GCF_056781895.1 Dellaglioa sp. CoH-57-MRSF-22
GAGTATAAGGAGGACGCTGGTGGAACACATCGTACATGAATTGGCCAAAACCGATTTCTTGGTGTACAGTTACGCCGCCGACGGTACTGCCACGTTTCCGACACGTGTGAGTCCTGTACTTTTGGAATCCCGAGTATGGATTCGGGGCACGGGCGCGTTGATGGGTCTTAATAACGGCGTCTATTATGCGGGTGCCGCACTCGCAGATTGGGCTCGTGAGCGTGGCTGTATATGGGAAGGCAATCATTTTGGGGTCGGGCTGCGGGCATGCACGGACGCAGGCTGGAATTACATTCGCGGACGCGGAAAAGGGGAAAATATGATGAAAACAAAGACTGAAGGTGTGATTGTGACGAAACGTCGGAGCGGTCTCACGTTCAACGACATCGAGG
>NZ_JBXAXT010000113.1:0-391 GCF_056781895.1 Dellaglioa sp. CoH-57-MRSF-22
CCCCGCGCCCGGCTCGTCTGTTTTCCGAGCTTTTCGCACGCGCCGGTATCGCGGCCTAATTCCGAACACGGGGCCGCCCGGCCCCTATCATTTATCAATACGCAACCTAAAGGAAAAGACATGCTGACGAAAACCAACGATGCCCCGATTCTGCGCCTGCTGGAACATACGCCGTTCGGCCGTATCACGGTCAAGCTGAATAACGGGGACACGATCAAGGCTGAATACGTGCCGGAACCGGTCACGGACGTGTAGCGCGGGGAGTCGGTCGTGTATCCGGATGCGGATTCGAATGTGCTGATTCACAAGCACGTTACGCGCTACAAGCCGCAAGGTTCCGACGATGCGGACCCCGCACTTTACGCGCCGCTGACCGTGCAGAGCGTGCCCT
>NZ_JBXAXT010000114.1:0-383 GCF_056781895.1 Dellaglioa sp. CoH-57-MRSF-22
CGAGGGCCCTTATGACGACGAAGATGACGAAGACGAGAGCACCACTCTGGAATGCGATCGATACGAAGGTGCGTCGGTGAAATTCGAGCTTACTGACGACCCCTCGAAGGTTGCGGCTGTCACCCGTATCGGTGGCGTCTCGATCACGCTGCGCGTTGGCGGTGTCGCGATCACGACCACAATGAGCGTCAGCCAGTATGCGCGCATGCTGATGGGTGAAGAAATCCACGGACTTCGCTCCGACGTGGGCCCGGATATTTTCTGATGAATCGAAGCAACAAGAAAATGAGTCGTGGTCTTAACGGTGAGACCATCGACCACAAGAAGTACATCAAGACGTATCGCTATCAGGTGATGCGTGTGGTGCGCGACATCGAACAGGG
>NZ_JBXAXT010000115.1:0-383 GCF_056781895.1 Dellaglioa sp. CoH-57-MRSF-22
CTGAACGTGGGTAAAGTGGAAGGTCGCAACGAATTCATGCACTCTAATGTGGTGGCGTTCTTGGCTGCAATCAATCCGAGACCAGATATCGCACGGCTCTTGAACGCTATACTGCCCGAGTACGATGCTCACGAAGATTATGTTGTGGATAAGGCTATCCAGTCAATCGGGCGCGGTAACATCAGGAACCACAATTCAGACAAAAAGATGTTGGCCATTGTCTCAACTGTGGGGTTGGCCGAAAAGATTCAAGCGCGTATGAGTCATTATCCCCGCATCCGTCTGACAGATACAGAGGAACTGGGCAACATGCAGCGCTGGTCCTACAATCAGGCCGGCGCAAAAACTCGCGAAGCAAGCGGTGTGCACAGACGTGACAGATT
>NZ_JBXAXT010000116.1:0-381 GCF_056781895.1 Dellaglioa sp. CoH-57-MRSF-22
TGGCGCTAAGAAGCTTAACTTCTGTGTTCGACATGGGAACAGGTGTATCCTTCTTGCTATCGCCACCACACTCTTTTACTACTACATAAAACAATTTTGCAACCACTAATGCCGGCTGCAGGAGTCGAACCTGTGACCCTCGGTTTACGATACCGATGCTCTACCAACTGAGCTAAGCCGGCGAAAATGACCCGTACGGGATTTGAACCCATGTTACCGCCGTGAAAGGGCGGTGTCTTAACCACTTGACCAACGGGTCATATACATAAAAATGTGTTAATCAGTTAGATTAGCACATTTTTAAATTTATTATTAGCATGGCAACGTCCTACCCTCGCAGGGGGCGACCCCCAACTACTCTTGGCGCTAAGAAGCTTAACT
>NZ_JBXAXT010000117.1:0-381 GCF_056781895.1 Dellaglioa sp. CoH-57-MRSF-22
CCCCATGTGTGATCGTCAGGAAGTTATCGAAGTACGCGAGCCGTGACTCAAATTCCACACGACTCTCACCATGATACAGGTTGACGCTGTACAGGTTGATGTGTTCTTCGGCCCCAATCCTATATTTTTCCAGCACATATTCAACCACTCGCGGTTTGCCCCGTTCGCGCTCGGCATTAGCAGTACGCACACACTTCATGAGGTCAGTGACACTTGCGCATTCCTCGACCGGTACTCCGGCACGCTCCACGTCCTGCGGGCCCGTACGCACCCATCCCGGCATGCAGAAGACGATGGTGCACAGCCGATCCAGATCGTAATCATTTTCGATCGGCACGCGATACCCACGAACCGGCGCATGATCCTCGTGCACCAGAATCC
>NZ_JBXAXT010000118.1:0-376 GCF_056781895.1 Dellaglioa sp. CoH-57-MRSF-22
ATGCGCGCGCCATGGTCAACGGCTTGTTCAATCGCTCGTGGTCGAGTCGGGCGCTCCGCGACGTGTCTATGGTGGTACTTGGCGTCTACCACAATGAGGACATCAGTACTGTCCGGCAAGGCCTTAACAAGGCAAAGCAGTGGGGATTCGAAACGGTGCCATTCTTCGAAGTGCAGCCGAACCGCGCGTTCCTCGAAGCTGCGCTGGCTGAGGCCCGGGAGACTGCGCCGTTTGCGCTTGACGGTCTGGTCATCGCACCAAACACGTTTCGTATGGACTACGAGACGAACGATAAGCCGAAACTGATTTGGGCGTTCAAGGTCAATGATGAAGCGGGTGCGGATGTCGTGGAAGTCACATCCATTCACTGGAAGAA
>NZ_JBXAXT010000119.1:0-375 GCF_056781895.1 Dellaglioa sp. CoH-57-MRSF-22
GCCCAGAAATACCAGTGGCCAACAAGTCAAAACAGCCCGGTGGAAGCTGCGTTCCTGAACGCGCTAACAGAACTGGATCGACTGCGAAGCCGACTCCGCTACATCAAGAGCTTGGTGCTAGCCTAAGCCATAACCCCGATACCGCAAGGTTTCGGGGTTTTTCATTTTGTGCTTGACACGGCATTCGTCTTCTGTATAATACGCGCATCTAATACGTGCGGAGGCAGTATGCGTGAGGTATCTAGCGCCCGCGCCCGTGAACTGGGTGATCAGGTGCACAAGTTGCAGCAACGAATGCGTGATCTTCGTAAAGAACTCGAAGAGCTGAAGGGCCAGCACGCCGTGTACACCCGACGACTGGTTGACGCGATGGGC
>NZ_JBXAXT010000120.1:0-374 GCF_056781895.1 Dellaglioa sp. CoH-57-MRSF-22
GGCTTATCTTACCTGCGAGTTCCCCGCGTTTCAGCAGATAGTACATCTGAGAATGATTAAAAAAGGCTGAGAGTATCAGGACACGGCCGTACCCGTAGAACAAACGTTGGGGGCTGAGCGTGATCTGGACTTCTACATTCTGCAATTCGCCCTTGCGCTGCTCTTCGTGAAATGCGACCCACACATGCAGCGTACCGTTGCGCACATGTTCAAGCACCTTGTGCAAACGAGTCACGTACTGTGCCTTAGGGCGCTGTGCAGATTCCCAAATTCGCTTCAGGCGATGTTCGGTCATGGGCTCCGCGCCGGATTTCCATGACCATCGGGCTAGAACGCCACCACGATACTCGCGCGGTTCGATCACTTCTACGCAT
>NZ_JBXAXT010000121.1:0-372 GCF_056781895.1 Dellaglioa sp. CoH-57-MRSF-22
CCTGCGGCTGGATCACCTCCTTTCTAAGGAATATTACGGAAACCTACACACTTGTCGAAAATTTGTTTAGTTTTGAGAGATCTACTCTCAAAAGCGTTTACGGGCCTATAGCTCAGCTGGTTTAGAGCGCACGCCTGATAAGCGTGAGGTCGATGGTTCGAGTCCATTTAGGCCCATTTACCAATTAATAAAATACCCATTATGGGGCCTTAGCTCAGCTGGGAGAGCGCCTGCCTTGCACGCAGGAGGTCATCGGTTCGATCCCGTTAGGCTCCATTGACAATATTAATTGTCGAATTTGTTCTTTGAAAACTAGATAATATTTATTAAATTTTTAAGCAATAAGCCGAGAAACACCGCGTTTTATTAGTT
>NZ_JBXAXT010000122.1:0-372 GCF_056781895.1 Dellaglioa sp. CoH-57-MRSF-22
GATCCACGCCGCGCGGGCCGAGACGCCTACTGGTCGGGAATGACTCTCGATCAAAACCCGGAGACGGGGATCGCGCGGGCGCTGTGGATCAATGGGTGGGAGCGGGCACGTGCTCTTGACGACGAATACAGTCCGTTGTTGGGGTTCGATAAGCTTCCGCCCCGATCAGAACCGGAGCCTCGCGCTATTTCCCCAGCAAAAGCCTTGTTTCTTACCTCTCGCAATGGTATGATTCGTTTTGTTCCCACTGAGTGGGTTTGCGCTACAACCACGGAGTAATTAATGCACGTCGAGAATTTCAGCATCAATCAGCAGGCACATGGCACGATTCGCGCCCGCAACCAACAGCTCCTGTCGATGTACAGCGCATGG
>NZ_JBXAXT010000123.1:0-370 GCF_056781895.1 Dellaglioa sp. CoH-57-MRSF-22
TGCACCTGCTGCGCCATTTCCGCGCCCAGCTTGGCGTCCGACTGCCACATGCGACTCACACGGTACTCGCACGCAGCTCTCTTGATCGCGAAGCACACAAAGGACTCATCCCCGTCCTCGATGAGTTCGAGTGCCCTTTTCAGGATCGCGATTTTCTTGTCAATCAGGTTCACGTTCGGCCTCCACACAATTGATTAGATAAGTGGCCCATTGTACGCGAGTTTCCTTCAGTAGGAAAGCTTTTTGTTCATGAGCCCAGATACCGTGAACATCCTCAAGCCAGCAGTTGAGTGTGAGGCGGTTGCCGAGCGCCCGGCCTATGACAGTCACCAATTCTTCCGCTGCTTTCTTATACGGATAATCGGGATTG
>NZ_JBXAXT010000124.1:0-370 GCF_056781895.1 Dellaglioa sp. CoH-57-MRSF-22
GCAACACGCAGCGCGGACAGCATAATGTCGCCTTTGAAGTGGGGGTCACGTCGAAGCTGGATCAGTGCGGCGAGAAACAGGCCGCGCGAATCGGCACCAGCATGAGCAAAACCCGGCACCCGGGGTGCATCTTCCGGAACGTATTCGTCTTGAGCGTCGATCATTTGTAACCCCGCTCGCGGCGGCTGACAATTGCAAAATCTTCCAGAATTTCTCTAGCCTTCGGTTGAAACGACCTCGGCAGATCGGACCCGATGTCTATCACGATCTTGAATTGCTTAATGTTGTTGTCACCTTTGGGCTCGTGCTTGACATCCAGAGACTGGATACTGGAAATCAACTCGTTAAGCAATTCGGTGTCGTTCAGTCG
>NZ_JBXAXT010000125.1:0-368 GCF_056781895.1 Dellaglioa sp. CoH-57-MRSF-22
GGTTGACATTTCTCCTTACGTCCATCTGCTTCGCACCAATCTCTCGTTCCAACGCCTTTTGAATTTGGGGCTGCTGGCGTTTGTGAGTCCGAATCGCGCGGACCTTATCCTAAATTCTGACGAGGGCAGGGCAGAGTTGGAACGTGTTGAGCGTGTTACTGATAGCGCCACATTCAAACGCTACTGGCCTAAGTCTGCACAGATGTGGAATTGGGAAGAGAATGAGTACGTAACATAAGGAGATCAAGTGGCAGAGTTTGTGGCTGTGGGAGATGCACACTTCACCGATTCCTCAGGATCGGGAGGTCTTTCGAAGTACGTACAAAATCCGGACAAGATGGTCGCTGACGAGATTAGGCGAGGTCCCG
>NZ_JBXAXT010000126.1:0-365 GCF_056781895.1 Dellaglioa sp. CoH-57-MRSF-22
CAACAACGTCAGTTACAGGCTGATCACGGCCACGACCTTTTGGTGTCTGTTCCGTGTTTTTGGGAAGGGGCGGACGACCACGCTTTTTAGGCGCAGGTGTTTCCTCGATAACATCGAGGTCCTGCGCGGGTCGTTTCACCTTTTTCTTAACCTTCTTCTCGGGCGCAGGCTCTTCGGTTTTGGGTCGCAGATCAAATCCCATCATATCTTCGATGGACAACTCTGCTTTTTTCTTAGCCATGACGATTCCTTAGAAGGTGCCGTCCGGCATTGGAATAGCAATCCGGTGCGCTTCGCAGATCATGACGGGAAACCCGTTCGCGTTGCTGCGTTCCATGGGCTTGCGGCATTCAGGGCACAGCCCT
>NZ_JBXAXT010000127.1:0-363 GCF_056781895.1 Dellaglioa sp. CoH-57-MRSF-22
GCGGATACGGGTTGTAGGAGGCAGGTTTGTAGACCATAGCCGCCAATCTCCCCTCATGGTACGCGTCGTGTTCGTCCATTGTGCCTAAAGAAAAAGCCAGAACCCGAATCATATCAGGTTCTGGCTTTTCGTCAACTACTTTTAGTCCAGATCGTGTTCGCGCTCTTTAGACGTACACATCAGCGTCAGCAGGGTCCCAAGCTTCGTGATCGGTGGCACGTCGAGGACCGCAATGCGGGGCCGCGTCACCGGGCCCTTCGGCCGATGTTTCTCGGGAATTGCAAGCAGCTCCTTTTCGGTCAACATTCTGCCCTCCACGATACGTCGGACGTACGTGCCACGCTTGAACGAAGCAGGCTCGTT
>NZ_JBXAXT010000128.1:0-363 GCF_056781895.1 Dellaglioa sp. CoH-57-MRSF-22
GGGTATGGCTCTCAACAGGTAGCAGCGCAGACCCCGATCACGGAATTTGAGCGCACGTCCAACGGCTATGTGTTTTCGGGTGTAGTACCCACCGCGTCGTTTACAGTATCACTCGAACCATACACAGTGATCTGGAAGTACTGGGCAAACAACAACGCGGCAATGGTGTATCAAGAGTCGGCCGACCTGTGGATCATTAACCCAAGCATCATGACCGCAGTCGGTGACGTAAAGGCCAAGATCGCTAAGGCACGAGCCACCCTCTATGGCTCTCCGGACTTGCTATTCCCGACGCCTACTATCCTGACGTGGCTTAGGCGCGGCATGGACGCGTTCAATGGGGCATACGGTCAGTTCACGTCG
>NZ_JBXAXT010000129.1:0-362 GCF_056781895.1 Dellaglioa sp. CoH-57-MRSF-22
TTGCGTTTTAGGAGCAGTGCATGAAAGTTGAAGTCGGTGATTACGCCATTGGGCAGCCAGACGGTGCCCGGCGTCCCGTGTTTTTCAAGGTCAGCGGTATCAGCAAAGGTATCGCTTCTGGCAAGATCGAAAAAGATGGCCATCTGCCCCAAAAGGATGCTATAGTCGAGGTCCCGCAGGCAAAGATTTTGGCTGTGCTCAATGGAGACGAGCCTCATCGCGGAAAGGTTTTTGGGTGCGACACGAGCCGCGTGTACAAGGGGCGCAAGACGCATGACAAATTCGGCCCACTCTATTGGTTCTATCGACCTGAAGGAGATGTTGGCGATCGGGTGGTGCGGGCTTTTGACAAAGCATACAAG
>NZ_JBXAXT010000130.1:0-358 GCF_056781895.1 Dellaglioa sp. CoH-57-MRSF-22
GACGCCCTGCTTCGGAACGTCGCCGGTGACCGTCACCAGGCGCGTCCCGGGGTCGACGGGATCGCCGACCGACCGGAACCAGCGGGCGCCGTGGCGCGCGATCAGCGCGATGTGCGCGAGCGTCTCGACGTTCTGCACGACCGTCGGCCGGCCGCGGAGGCCCGCGGTCGTCAGCCGCTTGGTGCGGTCGACGGGCCGGGGATCGTCGTTCTCGATCAGGTTGACCAGCGCACTGGCCTCCCCGGAGACGAAGCCGCCGGCGCCTTCCACGACCCCGATCCCGCGGGCGTCGGGCCGCTCCTCGATAGCGCGCTCCACCGCGCGGAGGGCGTCGCCCTCGGCCACGATGAGCACGTTG
>NZ_JBXAXT010000131.1:0-358 GCF_056781895.1 Dellaglioa sp. CoH-57-MRSF-22
GGTCACGACCGAAGAAGATGGTCTGCTCGCATCCCAAATCGAGGCAACGCGCTACATCGGACGCTACAACCCAGAAGCAGAAGACAAGAAAAAGCGCAATCTTGCGGCTTACGACATGCGCACTCTTCTCGCGATTCAGGCACGGCTCGCTGCCGTCACATTCAAACCCACGAACGACAAGAAGTTCCCGGCAAAGGCCGCTGATCGCGCAGAAGGCGTAAAGGGTAGCATGCGTCTCCCGGCCAACAAAACCTTCAAGCTGGTGCTTCGCGCCAACAAGAAGAAAGACACTGGCGCACTTGCGGTGCGCGTCGTGTCCGTTTCGCAAGATGTGAAGCTGAAGTCCGGTGTGGTAAAG
>NZ_JBXAXT010000132.1:0-357 GCF_056781895.1 Dellaglioa sp. CoH-57-MRSF-22
GCGCCCTACATCGTGCTGTGCCCGGGACACCTTTTGGCCAACTACGTGAACGAAATGCTGTACTTCACGGGCGGCCAGATGAACGTGATTCCGCTCTCGATGGAAGCGGTTCGCGTGCACGGTATCGAGCGATTGCAAGCGATGTTGGAGGGTGCGCCACGTAACACTGTGGTGGTTGCCGACTACAACGCTCTCATGTACCGACAATACAGCGTGTGCTACGGCACGACGCCTGTCACGGTCTACCCAATCATTGACTTTCTGCGACAGTTTCGCTTTTCGTACGCAGGATTGGACGAATCGCACAAGGTGAAGAACGATACGGGGCGCACGCAAGCCACGATGTGCCTCATCTGT
>NZ_JBXAXT010000133.1:0-355 GCF_056781895.1 Dellaglioa sp. CoH-57-MRSF-22
GGTTTGGTGTACTGGCTATCGACGGCCGGCCCACTTTGCTTCTTGTTCTTTCGGTCAGCTTTGTATCCGTCATACACACCGTACCTAAACACCTGCTTGCCGTCAAATGCAACCAGCATATGGGTGGCCTTGACGGCCACGGCGTCTTTGCATATCAAGCTGGTGAATGCATATGGAAGTGCCTCTTCGATCGGCCGGCCTGTGCGCAACGTGAACCAGACACGATGGAGTGCGTGATTTCCGTCGATGACGAATATTCGTCCTTTCTTTTTCATTGCAGTTGGAACTTGTTATGTTTCGATGTGATGAGCATCAGAATGTCGTCTGTAAATTCGTCGGCTTCATTGTCCATGTC
>NZ_JBXAXT010000134.1:0-351 GCF_056781895.1 Dellaglioa sp. CoH-57-MRSF-22
GACCAACCGCATGAATGCGAGCGCTGCCAAGGGTAACGAAGGTTACGACAAGGCAAAAGACCCGCGTGATGCGCACAAGAAGCCGGAAAAGCATCCGGGTGAAGTGAAGCTGGCTCCTGAGAAGGGCCCGCACCACCCGGCAAAGACCAAGGCAAGCTTCGAAGACGGCGCTAATACTCCGCACACTGATGTTGAGCCGGAAAAGGCATTTGACGACGCCGAACGCGAAGTCGAAGTTCACAGCGCAGAAGGTGAGCAGCATGAAGGGCTGAAGCCGGTTGGCGAAGGTCAACACGCAACGCAGACGCTGCCGAACGATGAAGACCCGACTGCTGGTTACATTACGGTTGG
>NZ_JBXAXT010000135.1:0-350 GCF_056781895.1 Dellaglioa sp. CoH-57-MRSF-22
GGTCCGTCTTTTTCTTTTTGTACAGAGGCATACCTGCGGGAGCGGCTACCGACGCCCACTCCTGCGATGCGGCGTAGACCGCAGCATTCAGATCATCGGAACGCCCCGAGATGTAATCACCAATAGCCCGGCGTTTGACACCAATCAGGTAATCGAACATACGGTCTTGAGTAGTCCTATCAAACTTCTCCTGACCGGTCAAGCCTAGGCCGCGAACGATCTCGGGCATCGTGGTCGTAATGATCTGGTAGCGACCGACAGCATTAAAGTCACCAGCCTGCTGATGCTGCATAACCTCGTTGACCGTCATGTTCTCAAGGTCTTCAGTACCCGCGCGCCCCTTCTTTTTC
>NZ_JBXAXT010000136.1:0-349 GCF_056781895.1 Dellaglioa sp. CoH-57-MRSF-22
AGACACGATTCACGTACGGGCTACCTATTTTTACCCGCATACTGCACAATCACCAAAACTTGGCGGAAGCGGTGAGATTCGAACTCACGGAGGACAAAGCCCTCGCCGGTTTTCAAGACCGGAGCCTTAAACCACTCGGCCACACTTCCATTGTTCTGCTTATTTACTATCGCGAGGCTTACGCACGCGCTTCGGCTTGTCCGTGACCTGTTCGACAGGAACGTCAATCACCTCTGGAGCAGAGCCTTCCTTGCCATCTGCTGCTTCGGGCTGAGCACCACCCACGATGTCTACGTTCAGCGTGGGCTGTACCGAAACCACGTACAGGTTTACATTCAGGTTATGATCG
>NZ_JBXAXT010000137.1:0-349 GCF_056781895.1 Dellaglioa sp. CoH-57-MRSF-22
TATTTTATCTGCTTCACGTGATCGATGAACGATTCTTCCGTAATCTCATCCCCAATTGCGCCTTGCAGGATTTTGACTTGATCGCCCATTGACTCGGAGAAGGCGACAAGCCGCGTGATTTCCTGCGCATCCGTGAACGAACGCTGAAGCTTGCTCAACCGTGCCTTGATCTTGGTGACGCGTTCTTTAAGCTTCATCAGCCCATCGCGCGGTACGAGCCCCTCTCTGTCGCGTTCAACCTGCGCGCGCAGCTCATCATAGGCGGCTCGGACCTTTCCGAGCTTCGTGAGTTCTGCGGCGTATAGCTTACGCTCTGCATCCATCTTGTCGAGATCGAAGAACTCGGTTA
>NZ_JBXAXT010000138.1:0-348 GCF_056781895.1 Dellaglioa sp. CoH-57-MRSF-22
GAGTGAGTGCCAAGCACCGTTTTCTGACCGCGCTCGTCATCGGAATTCCGGTCTCTTTCCTAGTGTACGGGTGGAATCTGATGACTCTACCGCCCGGCACTTCCTATCGTCAGCTTTCGATGGTCGTGCTCGTCCTGATGCTTATCTTGACGGCTGTCGTAGCCGCGCTGTGTGCTGCGACCAATAGGATGCAGACTAGCGACGTGGAAATCGTCGATGCAGAAATCGTGGAAGACGAGCACCATCCCCAACAACACGAGTTCTGGGCACGGGCTGAACGCGCACGCCGCGAGCGTCCCACCGTGACTCGTGTATACAAGTAAAGGATACTTCATGACCATTCGTTAT
>NZ_JBXAXT010000139.1:0-345 GCF_056781895.1 Dellaglioa sp. CoH-57-MRSF-22
AAAGCAGGAAGCGTCACCTCCGAAGCAGGGGGCAGAAAGGATCGTGACCTATATCACGCGGGGCTACGTCGAGGAATCCGTGCAGGACAAGCTCATGCGCGACGGACATGTCGGCGCATTTGTCGTCAGCTCTGTCGGCGCTACCTCCGATCATCAAGTGGAAGTTCGTTTCCTGAAATGAGGACAGGTGCCATTATCGCGGTCTTGCTAATCGCATTCGGCTTGTGTAAAATGATGATCGGCATAGCACTGGTACGGGGCGCTCGGGACCGTTCCCATGACCCGATCTATAAGGAGGATTGATGCTGGAACAAACTGATGAGCAGCTAGCAGAGATGCTGGAGG
>NZ_JBXAXT010000140.1:0-344 GCF_056781895.1 Dellaglioa sp. CoH-57-MRSF-22
GTTCCGATTCAACCGAGTTTGGGACGAGACCCGGGCCTATATGTGTTTAATGGGACGCAGTACCTGTTCGGTATCAACTACGAAGATTTCGGCAAGCTCGTGTCCGCAGACTCGACGTTCACCGTCGTCTACAACGCATCAGCCGCAGTCTCAGTTCCGTCGGGAGCTACCGTGTGGACCTGAGGTCAAAAGGTCACGGGGCTGTCCACGATCCCCGCAAACACCAACGCTGTGTACGTGATCGTAGAAGCGGCCTCTTCAAGTGGTGGAAGTGGCGTGAATTCGGTCAACGGAAAGACTGGGGCAGTCGTCATAAGCGCGACGGACATCACGACGGGCACATT
>NZ_JBXAXT010000141.1:0-343 GCF_056781895.1 Dellaglioa sp. CoH-57-MRSF-22
GTACCATTACTTCGAAATTCGATATGTGAAGAATATAGCGGCCACAAACCAGTTCGACGTGTACATATACGTGGATGGTGTTCAAGTCGGTTCAAAGTTCACCTACCAGTTTACACAAACGACTGATACTACGGGGCTGTTCCTTATAGGATTCCAACGCTCTGGATGCTTTACCGCAATTGACGATATCTACGTGACGCTCGAAGATGGCACCGGCCTAAGCGGTAACCTAGGTCAGATTAACATCGTGGCGCAGCGCCCTACAGCAGACGTGCAAGCGCAATGGGTCCCCACGGGTGGTACGGGCACTAATGCAAGCGCCGTGAATCAATCTGCACTATCG
>NZ_JBXAXT010000142.1:0-343 GCF_056781895.1 Dellaglioa sp. CoH-57-MRSF-22
CAATACGATTCGTTACCGCTTCAGTGATGGCGTATATCTGCCTGCTCTTGCCTTCAACCTCAATGCTATGGTTCCGCCCGCAAAGAACCCGGTCAATCCGACACCGCCCACAAACGGCACGATTCGTTGGGCCGCGTCCGTTGATCAAGTCGCGTTTGCCAAGGTCTGTTCGTTCCTAGATTTCAACTGGGCCGAGCTATTCCAAACCAATCAGACGATCATAGACAACTACGGTACCGTTGATCCCGTGTCGATCGCGATCGTATCGAATCCGCCTACCGGTGAATTCAAGGCCTCGGTGCTGACCGGTATCGGGCAGACGGTGGTGGGCCAAGGTCAGGTC
>NZ_JBXAXT010000143.1:0-342 GCF_056781895.1 Dellaglioa sp. CoH-57-MRSF-22
GTGCCATATTGTACTCCTGAGAGTTGTTTAGGTACCAGAATAAAATTACGCCATTGGCCCAAGGGGCTGGGTAGCTTTATTCCACATGGGATTTGAGTCGAATCCACCCGTCTTGCCGGGTGCGGCCAACCTGTCTAGATCAGCATCTGCATTCGTGACCGAGACTCCAGACTGGGGACCCTCATCAATTCTCTCGAATGGCCACTCTTGGTGTTCAGTGTTACCGCCGTTTAGGTCTTCGGCTGTTAGGCGCAGCGCCGCGTTTGTCTTAGGCTTAACACTTTCGTGCTTTAGTTCGGACTGCGAATCATTATGCATATCGCCTTGTCGATTGTGCAGGTC
>NZ_JBXAXT010000144.1:0-340 GCF_056781895.1 Dellaglioa sp. CoH-57-MRSF-22
AGTATGAACTGGTCGTCAGTACCATTGATTGGAAAAGGGTAGACGTAGCGTGTAACATTCTGCTGATCGACGACGACATCGTGATTGATCGTGCGTACGATTCAGCAGCGTGGGGCGGTTCTGACCATTCCGTCAAGTACGAGCTGCGCCGTGTACAGACAGAGGCCATTAGCGCGTCCGAGGCACGGGCCGCACAGGAAGAGGCGCGGGCGGTTCTCGCGGCTCGGGCACGGACCCATGTTGATAAGCTGATGCCTGCTGTCTATAACGCGATTCAAAAGAAAGTGAAACGCGGCCTGTATTCGGCACAGGTAGAAACGCTGTTGCCCGAGGGTTCTGT
>NZ_JBXAXT010000145.1:0-336 GCF_056781895.1 Dellaglioa sp. CoH-57-MRSF-22
GCCATTTTGTACTCCTTAACAAGTACGTGGTTGCGAAAATGGGCCCGAAGGCCCATTGCTTTATCCCATCATCAGGTCCACAAACTTACCAGCANCGGGTCAACCGGCGCGTAACCGTTAGGTGCCGGACGAGTAAGTGTGAGGTAGTTCTGATTCGGCCGGCCCTGCTCGGGGAGAAAATACCCAGTGTCGCGTCCGCTCGGGTCCATGCGCTGCTTCTTGACGGGCGTGTACAGATCACGTTGCATAACCGTGGAGGCGGGCACCGGAATTTCTGGCCACTTGGGGCCTGTCTTGTACTGCGTCCAGACTGATGCTAGGCCCGGGTCTGTATCG
>NZ_JBXAXT010000146.1:0-336 GCF_056781895.1 Dellaglioa sp. CoH-57-MRSF-22
TTGTGAACCAGTAGCAGCCGCCGTTCTCCAGTTTATCCCAGTCCCTGATCTTCCGTACCTGCGTCATAAAGCTCTCCTGTTTGTAGATTGCTGGACTATAACGAGCCTAGTCCTGTTCGTCAAGCTTTTCTTCTTCCAGCTCGCGTTCTCTCAAACACGAGGTGCACAGCACAAGCCCAACAGGATGACTCGTGTGGCATACAAGGTTCTCGCAGTCAGCACAGTACACGTTGTAATACAGATTCATTTTTCATTCTCCCCGGGCACACGTGCATTGATCAGTTCCATCCCACTGATGACAGCCGGGAGCGAAGCACGGGCCGCCGAGCGTGAAAT
>NZ_JBXAXT010000147.1:0-333 GCF_056781895.1 Dellaglioa sp. CoH-57-MRSF-22
GCTCGCGTGAGCCGATGAAAGGAATTCTACGCGCCGGACCTCTAGCCGTCAACTATACCCGAGCGATTTAGTCGGGTATAGGCGCAAAAAGAAAGGGGCCAATTGGCCCCTTTCTTGTGGCTTACGCGGGGTCGTACTCCATCGCGTAGCCCGTGATATCGGACGCGAGCAGCACGATACGACGACAGGTTTTCGCGGGCGGCGTCGGGCTTCTTTCCAACACGCCCGCGCGGCGCGGTCTCACGCTCTGCACGTTCGGCACAGACTCAACCAGCGCGAACAAGACAAACAAGCCGCGTTCGCTTTCATCGGTTGTCGTGTCGTCGGTTCCCG
>NZ_JBXAXT010000148.1:0-332 GCF_056781895.1 Dellaglioa sp. CoH-57-MRSF-22
GTCTTCCATGAACGGAAGCGTCGCATCTACCTCCATCTCGAATTGAGTCTGGGGACCTTCGCGTACCAGACGATCAAGATCGCGGTATACGGCCTCGACGTTGTGCATCGGAATATCGAGCAACGGCTGCGTCCATTCGTTGAAGCTCTGAATCATATTGAGTGCCCATGCCACCCAAAATGACGCGTCCTCATCCACCTGCTTAAGGCGCTCGACGACGTTATGTTCCCGCAACTGCCGTTCCAGCTCTTCGTATCGCGCAAGACGCTGACCCACCAAGCGCTCGACTGCTGTTTGATTCATTATTCTTCCTCGCTGACTACTTCAGTTTT
>NZ_JBXAXT010000149.1:0-330 GCF_056781895.1 Dellaglioa sp. CoH-57-MRSF-22
GGTCGTGTCCGAGCGCGATACACTGAAGCTCTTCATCGTCGCTCTTCACGTAGTGCATTACCTTCAGCAGGTGGAAGATGTAGGGCATGCCTGCCTTGTCAAAGTGGCCGTCGAACTTCTCGACGCAAATCTTCAACATCTTGGCAAGCGCCTCACCCTTACGAAGTTTTGTTGCGTGCATTTTTCTTCTCCTGTACACGGGTCACGAGCTGTGCGATGTTGATGACAGCCGCGCACCAAAGCAAAATCAAACTGATTGTGTGAATCATATCACCTCACAACTTGGTGCGCAACACCAAGAGATTTCTGTTCGAGTGCCATACGCAGCAG
>NZ_JBXAXT010000150.1:0-330 GCF_056781895.1 Dellaglioa sp. CoH-57-MRSF-22
GATCAATAGGTCAGGACCCCTACCCAAAATATACGGAGTACTCACATGCGTACCAACAAGATTCAAACGTATGCGGCTAAGAAGCCTATGGTCAACGCTTCTGAATACCGCTTTGACGGCTCGCAGGAACGCGCTGTCGGCGCGAACGGTGAGCTTAACGCAAGCTCGAAGCGCGAACTTCTGAACCGCCAGATGGAATTCCTGACCGCGAGCGCGAACGGTGAAGTCGCTAGCGACGCAGTGTTCGCATCGGCAGAACAAGGCGCGAAGGTCAGCCGTGAGCTGGTCGAAGCCGCTTTCAACGACAAGGAAGCTCACCGCGTTCTCGGT
>NZ_JBXAXT010000151.1:0-329 GCF_056781895.1 Dellaglioa sp. CoH-57-MRSF-22
AAGTCATACAGCACGTCGCGCATGCGGTCGATGGAGGCGCGTGCCTTCGAGAACTGGGGGTCCTTCATCGAGACCTCGAACACCATGTCTTTCGACTTGATGGTGGCGGTAGCAGATTCCGCTTTCTTCTGCCAAGTGGTGCCAACCTTCGAGAGGAACGGACCAAGAATCTCGTCCTTGAAATTGACGCCGATCCCGCGAATGTTGTGCTGGTCAGTCACGAGTTTGATCGTTGGTAGGAAATCCTCGTGAAAGATTGTGAGCGGGATGCCGACATCCGCAAGTACCTTGTACGATTCCGAGTCTGCCGGAATCAACCACTGCTTAAT
>NZ_JBXAXT010000152.1:0-329 GCF_056781895.1 Dellaglioa sp. CoH-57-MRSF-22
GTCGAGCGGATGGTACGCTCGACTGATCGGCAATTGGCCCCCGAACTCCATTGAGGAATTCAGTGAGTTGAGCTTTGCTGGTTGTACTGGTTAGTTGTTCAAGCCCATTACACGACTCAGTCGCGCTTCTTTGCATGCGCGGAGGTGGAATTCCGGACGTCCTTCCGGCGCATGATCGAATACAAGTTTCGAAGGCGAAGGCACGCCTGTGACATCTAGATGCAATACATCTGAGGATACTGGCGCCGGTCTTTAGTCGGCTGTTGCGACTCACCCTTGAATTGAATTCGGTGAAAGCGTTAGAGCGCCTTCAAGAGGGCAGCCTGTAG
>NZ_JBXAXT010000153.1:0-329 GCF_056781895.1 Dellaglioa sp. CoH-57-MRSF-22
CATCTATCCCTTCACGCCGAGCTGCGTATGTTGCTGTGGCGCATGCTTCAGTTTCAGGTCCGTGATATCACCAATACTGCGCCACGCGCCGTCGATACAGACACTAGCCGTCATTCCCTCAATCATGGAGGATGAGGCGCGCACCGGAATATCAGCACCCAGCTTCACAGTCGCCAGTCCCGGCTTCGAGAATTCGATGCTGCGTGAATCATCGGTACCAACGACGTGGTGCAGCACCAAATCCACAGCGGCCGGTAGCTTAGGTGCGTTGATGAGTTCATTCCAGTGAGCTTGGATGTCCGGCTCTATTTCTCTGAGCACCCTATACC
>NZ_JBXAXT010000154.1:0-323 GCF_056781895.1 Dellaglioa sp. CoH-57-MRSF-22
GCCTACAGGGGTAATTCGAAGTTGGCTGATTTGCTTACACTGATGGAAAGCGACGATGCACTGCGCCTGCGCAACGCGGTTCAGGCGGCACGCACTGTTGGTGTAGAGGCGGCGGCGCAAGAATTCAATCTTGAGCAGTTTGAGTTGAACTACGTGCTGAAATCGTATAGTCTGAACTCCTAATTTAATATGGATGGGATTTGTCTGATCCCAGTTTTAGGAGAGCCCAGTGGCACAGTACATTAGACTATATCTGGTACCCATAAACGGGGTACAACAAGTGATCGACGTTGACTCATCGGTCCTGATCCGCAGCAATAATC
>NZ_JBXAXT010000155.1:0-323 GCF_056781895.1 Dellaglioa sp. CoH-57-MRSF-22
ACCAATGAGCAGCTACACCAAATTCCGAGCCACCATTCCTGTGGCTGCGGCCGACGCCGCGTTCGTGCGTCCAATCATCGAATGGATGCTGGGCAATACTGAGCGGCCGGCCCAGCTCCCGGAGCACGAACTGTTTCAGCATGAACGCGTCGAATACGTGCTGCACAACGCGGCTGTGGAATGGTTCGAGTTCCCTGAACCTCCGGACGGCACGCAAGAGTATTACCGTGGCGCGAAGACGTTCATCGTTGATGATGAGGAAGGCGGCTTCGTACTCGAAGTGTGCGGCGGCATCAACCACGAAGACGGCGTTATCGGCCTGT
>NZ_JBXAXT010000156.1:0-323 GCF_056781895.1 Dellaglioa sp. CoH-57-MRSF-22
GCATGGGTCCAGCACATGATCCAACAATTGGAGGAATCGCGTGAAACTGCATAAACGTGTACTCGAATGCCAGAGCGCGTCCGTCGAGTTCGATTCGATGTTTCTTGCTATCGAACAGAAGTACAAGCTCACAGCCAGTGAAATGTTCATGATTCTCGCAGATAACATGCGTCGTCTGGCTGGCTCGTGTGTGCGCAGTGAACGCGGTTGTGACAGGGGGTGGATGGCGAACGAATTTTTCTCTACACTCCATTTTTATAGTTTCAGCAGTGGAGGTAGAGTAAGATGAGAAACATGATTCGGGCCGCTATATGCGGCTTTCT
>NZ_JBXAXT010000157.1:0-322 GCF_056781895.1 Dellaglioa sp. CoH-57-MRSF-22
TGTGTATGCCGGTGAGCTTCACGACTTGTCGGATGACGTGGAGTCGGCAGCAGCCAACTGGAAAGCGGATGGGACTCGACTTATTATGGTTGAAGAGCGCGATGGTGAATGCAATCAAGCCATTGTCCTAGACCTAAGTTCGGTCATTAGTTTCAAGCGCAGTAAATAGTAGTTTTCATAAACCTGAAGAGTAGTGCATGCAAAACAACCAAGTGTTTCACGGCAAAGTTTCTGAAGTACGTGTGATCGAGCACTCACGCTCGTCGAAGTCCGGAACGGACCTGATCACCTTCCAATTGAAGTATCCGCGCTACATTCATGC
>NZ_JBXAXT010000158.1:0-321 GCF_056781895.1 Dellaglioa sp. CoH-57-MRSF-22
GGCTGGAGCGCGGGGTCGCCTCGTGCACTGTTCGGAGCCACGTGTAATTGGTTGGAAGAACAAGAAGGAAGGTCGTGGTCCCGCGATCCGCAGTATCGACTGCCGTATCCCGTACCGGACGTAGCTGACTCTCGATGGGGTCTGGTCTATGACATGATCAATGTGTTCTTGGTTGAGGACGCAACGGAGTTCTGGAACCGAAAGGCCGATTCAGCAGACCCCGATCGAAGCACGTATGACTCGAAGGATTTGTTCGGGTCGGATGCAGCACGTATCGTTGTGCAGGGATTCGAACGACCGGACATCCCGTGGAATGATGAG
>NZ_JBXAXT010000159.1:0-319 GCF_056781895.1 Dellaglioa sp. CoH-57-MRSF-22
GCCTGCGTGCGTGGCGTTTCAAACAATCCGAAAGCGGTAAGGGAGAAACCCTGTACGTAGAACAGAAGGGTGAAAAGAAAGCAGCCGAAGATTCGGAGGACTAAATGACGTTTAACCCGCTTGTTCTCGCGACCCGCGAGGAAATGGAACAGGCGGATGACCTCCTTCTATCACTTACGACATTGGCCAAGCCGTCTAACGGAAGTGGCGGCACGGCAATGTCGCATGTGGAGACCATGATGCGGATGCAGGGTCATGATCCTGTATCTGAAGATAGCGCGAACCCGCCACCAGTGCGTCGTTCGCGTTTTTTCTATTC
>NZ_JBXAXT010000160.1:0-317 GCF_056781895.1 Dellaglioa sp. CoH-57-MRSF-22
CGGTTTCTCGTGGGCAGGCCATGGCCCATCGTGGGCACCGTATGCCTACTGCGCAGTCATCGTCCTGATACTCGCGCATCCGTGGTTTCGTGAAAAGGAGATTTTGCATGACGACTGACTACGAAAAGAAGTACCATAACCTTCTCAACAGGGTTCTGGACTTGCAGCTGGAATTCGATTCTGTGCACGCTGCATTCGTCGGTGCCTTCGATACCCCTGTCGCGCGCCGACTTCAAGCTGACGAGTACTCGGAAGATGCTCGGCGTCGCCTACGTAACTTCGCAACCTCCATCGGAAAACTTTGATGAGCCATACCG
>NZ_JBXAXT010000161.1:0-314 GCF_056781895.1 Dellaglioa sp. CoH-57-MRSF-22
GGTGCTGACGCCTACACGCGACACCCGCCCGTACAGGCCCAAGTTCACAAAGGGCTTATTATAACCCGCATAGCTTTGTCTTGTCGAGCAATAAAAGCTGGTGACTCGTACCTGCAACTTGTCAATGATTCGATTTGACATAGCTTAGCGTTTTCTCCACGAGATTGACCACTTCCTTAGGAAGCTTCAGCCCAACCAGATGCCACGAAACGGCCTCGGCCAGCGTCTCCTTGAAGTTCTTCGTCGCGTACTCGGTAATCAGCGGATCGAGATCGGTACGGGTCACCCCACGCACCGGCCACACGGCCCGGATG
>NZ_JBXAXT010000162.1:0-313 GCF_056781895.1 Dellaglioa sp. CoH-57-MRSF-22
GTTTAAGGTTAGCGCCGAACGCTACGATTGTGATACGCCGATCGTGCATCTGGAAATCCAGTTCGGAGTGGAAGGAAAGTCAACGGCCGTTACCTATCTCACGGACGGCGCGGCCCGAGACCTGGTCGACCGATTGGAGCGTGCCCTACGCGTACTCCCGACTTCGAAATAATTGTTGACCGCAGCCCAGTATAGAACTATACTGGGCTTTCTATATTTCAGGAGCCGAAAATGACTGACGATCTGATTCTCTTCCACCGTGAAATCCTCCGCTGGATCGAAGATGGGTGTCCGGAGCACGCTAGCTTCATGG
>NZ_JBXAXT010000163.1:0-311 GCF_056781895.1 Dellaglioa sp. CoH-57-MRSF-22
TCACCGAAGGTGGTGCTGAATTCGTCTTCGAGTCCCATCACAAAATCCGATAGGTCCAACTCGTCGAAGCGCTCCAGCAACTTGGTGCCCGGCGCTACGTGATCGTCACCGAGAATGTGGCGCACTTCCGCGAGAATGAATTCTTGAACCTGATTTTCTGTCAATTGCGTTACTCCGTTTATTTATAACCGAGAAGTCGGCGTTGCTCCGGTGTCAGAGTCTGAAGCAGAGCATCGCGCTGACGCTTGTCTTCTTTCTCCTGTTCCTGCTTCTCGCGGATACGAGTGAGCGAATACTCGACTGCCTCGAAC
>NZ_JBXAXT010000164.1:0-311 GCF_056781895.1 Dellaglioa sp. CoH-57-MRSF-22
GTGCGGGCCGTTGTGGGGCCCCTTGTGGATGCGATCGAATGGACGGACCTACGACGCGGGGTCATGTATATCCGGCTCGGGGACGACATTTATTTGATCGACGTGCACGGTATCAACGAGCCCCGTTATCTGGAACTGATGGTGCGTCAGGCCCCGACGTACGCGCGGAATCTGCGCTACGTGCCGGGTTGCCGCTACTATGACGATAAAGGAAACCGCATCAAATGAAAAACATTCCGAAAAGCGATTACGATCTGGGTCAGGCACATTTGGCCCGCGACGTGCTGTCCGCATTCGGCCCGCTCGTACGG
>NZ_JBXAXT010000165.1:0-311 GCF_056781895.1 Dellaglioa sp. CoH-57-MRSF-22
GTCATTCATTTCTCCCAAGTTAGGCACTTCTTTTGTACGTCTCTTCTTCCGATCACCTGATCCTGTAGATGATCCGGTGGCCGCCGAAGGTTCACCCAGATCATCGGATTGAGGTGCGGGCTCGACTCGCATATGCGAATAGTTGATGCGCACCTGAAACGGGAAGGGACTGGAGTTCCGCGATTTCGGCTGATCGATGGTCACGATCGTGGACCCGGTTTCCGCTCGCTCCTGATGCTGTTCCTTTGTCAGGTTCCACGTGAACGAGTTGGAACTGTGTTCGGTGAGAGCCCGCGAATACCGGATTTTAC
>NZ_JBXAXT010000166.1:0-309 GCF_056781895.1 Dellaglioa sp. CoH-57-MRSF-22
CTTTGCACCAATGGATTGGCTGGACGATGATCGTACGCCGGCTACGCGCTCGTACGCCACAGATTTCAACCCGATCGTGGTCAAGCCGCAATCGGCGGTGCTCCTGACTGGTATCTGAAGGAAAACATGAACAAGTTCAATCGATTCACGCGTGGCTTTCTGGTCGCGGTGGAAATCGCGGCTGCGTGCGTCGCAGGCGTAAAGTACTGGTCAATGGGTGACGCGGTTGGCGGCTGTTACTGGCTGCTGATCGCGGTTCTTGCCCAGACCCTCATCATCGAACATAAACAGGAGTGTGTTCAATTAGTT
>NZ_JBXAXT010000167.1:0-309 GCF_056781895.1 Dellaglioa sp. CoH-57-MRSF-22
CCCGAATGTATTGCGAGAACGGGTTAATCGCTTGTTCAAGCTCTGTCTCCAGACCATTGCTGTCCGTGTAATCGGTCAGCGAACAGTTGAATTGCTCGATCGGGTACTGAGTGCTGCGTGTCGTGTCGTACACCGAAACACCAAACGTCGGGGACGGCGGTGCGGCCTTCGTCGGGTCCGTGATCGGCTGTTTCGTTGTGTCGATAGCGCTATTCGGAATAGTGCCGTCGTCAGTAAACGTGATGTTGTCCGTGGATTGTTGCCCCACCGTCACCATCAGCCCGTACGTCAAGCCCTGTGTGCGTCCAT
>NZ_JBXAXT010000168.1:0-309 GCF_056781895.1 Dellaglioa sp. CoH-57-MRSF-22
CGCTGAGCAGCTTAGGCTTCTTGCCCTGAATGCCATCGTAGTACTGCTGAAGAGCCTGCATGATATTCGCGAGTTCGCGCATATCTGAATTGCTGGCCTTCACCACCTGCTTGATGATCGAGCGCTCGTCATCCAGCACGTAGTCCATGCCCTCGCCTTTGGCGATACGCAGGGCCTGTTTGCCGAGTGAGCTGGTGGTGGGCGTTTCCAGCTGGAACTGCGTGCAGCGCTTCAGGATCGCGCGGCCGACAGTAGAGGACTGGAATTTTTCCGGCTCCATCGAACAGATGATCCACGTCGTATCCTTGG
>NZ_JBXAXT010000169.1:0-303 GCF_056781895.1 Dellaglioa sp. CoH-57-MRSF-22
CTTCCTGCATCGAGCCCTCGACTACACTATCCGTCAACTCAGACATCTTCAGTTTCTCCCTGTACAAGTTCAAAGATTCGAGCCTCAATCTCCGAAAACCCCTCACTCACGTGAATCGAGTCCACATCACCAGCGTACTGCTCTCTCAGGCTCTGGATGATGTGCCGGACTTCGTTGATTCGCGTCAACTGACCCATCTCGAAGGCGAGCTGCATCAGCCATTGCTCATGTTGGTTCAGAGCGCGCCCATTGAGCTTGATGCTCAACGATTCCATCCAGTCCTCGAACTTCATGCACGCTCTC
>NZ_JBXAXT010000170.1:0-303 GCF_056781895.1 Dellaglioa sp. CoH-57-MRSF-22
GTTCTTAATGCTGGAACGCGAATTCACGTTCAATCCACCGAACGAATTCATTGAACGCCATGACCCGTACAATCTGGTCATCAGGCAGTGTCGAGACTGGAGCAACAGCAGCCGTCGCGTGATGGTTGTGTTCCAGCATCTCGATTCGCGCGATCTGAAAGAAGGCGAGCTTCTTGGTGTACGGGAGACGCGTCTCCCGTTCGTAAATGCCTTGAAGTATGGCAACAAGATCGCCCGTGCCTATGCTGGCGATAAGCAGATTCCGCAAGCCAGTTACATGGTGATCAACTTCGCGGAAAACCG
>NZ_JBXAXT010000171.1:0-303 GCF_056781895.1 Dellaglioa sp. CoH-57-MRSF-22
CGATGCGTGATCCGCCCACAAACTCAGCCCGGCCGTGTACGAGATAGACGCCGGGGCCCGTGCGCTCAACGCAGAAGTTAGACGCGAGCGGAGTCGCGACGATGACCGATCCGCACACGTCGAAATGACGGGCTGTGAGTGCCGCACACTGCACAACAGGGGGCGCGCTGGCCCCTTTCTGGATCGGGCCCTGTCTGGGTTCCGTGTGCAGCTCGCGCGCCAATTCCTCAGCCGTGAGCCCAAAATGCTGAGCGATGGTCGCAATATCGGCCGTTCCCGACGCGTACCACGAAAGTGCACGCT
>NZ_JBXAXT010000172.1:0-302 GCF_056781895.1 Dellaglioa sp. CoH-57-MRSF-22
GGTTAAACCAAGGGGCTTCGGACCCTTTTTGCTGGGTGACACATGAACACAATACGCGTTGACGATGCTGCGTACCAAACTATCGACTGGGAAGGTCCTCTAGACTTTCCGGGGCAGGAGATAGAGTGCCCTGAGTGCAGAGAGTGGCACGCGGCCGATAGGTGGGCAGCGTATGACACCTATTGCGAATCATGTGGAGGACACCCAATTCTTTCGTGTCCTAAAAATCAGTACTTCGACCCCTACGGAGGTGATGGTGGCACAACACTCAATATGAGATACATACATGAAACCTCTGAATC
>NZ_JBXAXT010000173.1:0-301 GCF_056781895.1 Dellaglioa sp. CoH-57-MRSF-22
CACGAACACTGCGTCGGTGTTTCGCGATCTGTACAACATGTATCAGGACTTGACGCCTAACGCGGACGAGCCTATCCGTATGCAGGTTTTCGGCTTGATGAAAAGTAGCGGCAACAAAAAGTGTTTTGTGCGTGTGGCGCTTCCCTCTCAGCCTTTTGTCGGATTCAAGCGCATTCTGATTCTGAGCGCTGACTTTGAAACGAGTCAGATGTACCATCTTCTTAAGATGGAAGGGTGTCAGGTGAACAATATCACGATACCGTTTTTGGATAGGCATCTCAAGGGAGGCTTCGGCCGTGCT
>NZ_JBXAXT010000174.1:0-300 GCF_056781895.1 Dellaglioa sp. CoH-57-MRSF-22
GAACCTTGGAGAAGAACACGAAATATGACCTCTTCCTCGTCAGATAAGTTTGCGGCGTCGATGCGTTCGCGAGCTATCAACTTCGACTATGTGGACGCGCACGGTTGGTACGGCACCAAGTTCCCGCTCGTTCATGACGAAAGCCGAGTGCTCGATGTGTGGGTCGCAGAGGCCTGTGCGTGGCTCCGTGATCGCGGTATCGTCCAATACTCGTGGTGCTTTGCCCACGGCCGTGCCAAGGATGGTGAACGTATCAGCCCCGTCTTTTACTTCCGAACTCGTTTCGAAGCACTGCAATTT
>NZ_JBXAXT010000175.1:0-300 GCF_056781895.1 Dellaglioa sp. CoH-57-MRSF-22
GTAACCAGCAGCCTGAACGTCCTTGATAGGCGTTACCTTGAGCCCAATGATATCCGCGATCTTGCGGCGTAGCGGGCCCTCAGGTTCTTTTTCCAGCAAGAACGTTGAAGACTTACGGGCCTTCACCGTGAATCCGTTACTGAGCCGCACTGTCACGTGTTTCGCGGCAGTACCGCACCGCACGATCTCGCCCTCACCGAATTCGGTGTGGACTGCGCGCCCCTTCAGTTCAGAGAGCGCCGTATCCACGACACCCGAGATACGCTCGCTATCCGCCTCGTCATCAGACGACGTGTAATC
>NZ_JBXAXT010000176.1:0-298 GCF_056781895.1 Dellaglioa sp. CoH-57-MRSF-22
TGATGGCACAGGACCCACAGCACAGCGCTTGGCCCGGAAGTTGAGTGCGGCGCTGCTGGCCCAGCACGATCTGGATGTGGAGCCCGGCGCATGGAAATTCTGGGTGCAGCCGCCCTCCTACCGTGGACCACGTTGGGACCTAGCAAATTGGGGAGCGCACGCGCCACATCCGGTACACCCCAATCTGACGGTGCAGGTCTCGTCGTGGGAACGAATGAGCACGCTCGTGAAGCAGGAAGAGCTGAATCTTCATCCGGATGGAATTTTTGCTTGCTATCATGTGGCGTAACGTGTATGA
>NZ_JBXAXT010000177.1:0-298 GCF_056781895.1 Dellaglioa sp. CoH-57-MRSF-22
GGTAGACACCGCCAATTCCGATCGCTCCTTGGTAGCGACGGCCCTCGCGTTATCCATGAAGCCCATCACATCCTTCTTCACCATCTCGATGACCGTGCCATCGACCTTGCGAACTTCCCGAGCCTTCTCCATCACCATGTCGGTGTCGATCACCGATTCCTCGTCCGAAGCCGGCAGTGCCAGCACCACATCGAGCACTGGGTTTTGGACAAACACCAGAGAATCCGTGACCTTGATCGTGCAGCTGGTTCCACGGAACGCGTCGAGCACGGCACTCATCATGTCGATAGGAATCGAC
>NZ_JBXAXT010000178.1:0-298 GCF_056781895.1 Dellaglioa sp. CoH-57-MRSF-22
CGCAAGGGCCGGGCCGCAACGTCGCGAATCCACTTCAGCCGACGCGGGTTGCGGTATTTGACCTCGTGCAAGTACTCGCGAAAAGCCCGCGCCGCCAACGCATCATCTTCGTTCCCGGCAGGCGGCACGAACTCATTGAACGGATATGTATCGTGCAGCCCCGCGATCACGAACTGGTTGATCAGCGCCTGACGGAATTCGCGGCTCTTTTTCCACGCCTCCGGCTGTTCCGACATGCGATCGTACAGCCAAACTTCGGCATTGAGGCACAGCCCCATACGGTCCATGAAGCTAGCGT
>NZ_JBXAXT010000179.1:0-296 GCF_056781895.1 Dellaglioa sp. CoH-57-MRSF-22
GGGTCAGTACGAGTTCTAGACGCAGGCGCTGCTCATCGTTGCCAATGACGCAGATGTTGAGGGCCCGGAGGCGGCCGCGTACGAACGCGGGTATCAGGTCGGCGTCGAAAAGGCGTTGGACGAGTTCCGGACGCTCGTCGATGATGAGACGTACGAAATTGGGGGCCATGCTGCGACGTTTGTGACGAAGCTTGCGGATCGCGTGCAGGACGCGCTGCTCAATAGCGCAAAGGGCTCCGGCACGGATACGGAGGCTGTATACCCGGACCACGAGCGCGATGACGTGGCCGAAAAGG
>NZ_JBXAXT010000180.1:0-296 GCF_056781895.1 Dellaglioa sp. CoH-57-MRSF-22
GCACTGGACGCAGCTCTCGCGCAGGATGATGAAGGTCTGCGCGAGACCATCGTCGCAATATACCGGGATTTGACAACGGCAGTTTCATCACTGACCCGCGTTCCCGTTTCGTCCACTGATAGTAAATAGTGTGGACACGCAGTACCAGTAACAAACCATCAACCAAGCAAGGATAGCATCAAATGGCACGTCAAAAAGGCGCAGACTTCGATTCGGTCAACACCAGCAGCGGTGGCAAGCGCGACAAGGTAAAAATTCAGGATCGCGTGCAGCTTTTCAAGTTTCCGGAAAAGAAG
>NZ_JBXAXT010000181.1:0-294 GCF_056781895.1 Dellaglioa sp. CoH-57-MRSF-22
CACTGTGCTTGAGTGGAAAGTTCCTTGCGAACTACGAGTGCAAAGAGTGTGGCACAATGCACGAGCTTTCGTACAAATACGAGTGTTGTGGTTTTCCGACCGTGTACCATGAGCTGAGCATCAACTACAAGGGCATCAGCGGCCACATCGATGCGGTGTACCGTGGTGACGACGGGAAGTTTTACATCCTCGACTTCAAAACGACGGGCATCGCAGCGGCCCCCAAAAAAGCCAAGGACCCGGGCATTGTGTACGTCGAGCAAATCGAGGCGTACGCAGTGCTTCTGGAACTCC
>NZ_JBXAXT010000182.1:0-293 GCF_056781895.1 Dellaglioa sp. CoH-57-MRSF-22
GCCTTCCAGCTCACTGATTGGAACAGGGACGCGTGTGTCTTCGAAGCTGATGGTGGTCTTCATTTACTCTCCAAACGAAGTTGTTGTACTTCCGAAATAACCTTGCGTACGTCGCTCGGGCCCGATGCCAAAAGCTCTACTAGAGCTTGCCTATCTGAGGCCTCTTTGCTCGTGCTCAGCTGGTGAACACGATTGACGTGCGGCAGTATAACAGTGCTAAACTCCGGATGCAAGCGCATTGTCTCGAAATGATCATGCGGAATCGACCCTTGACTCAGCAGATAGTTCTCGGC
>NZ_JBXAXT010000183.1:0-290 GCF_056781895.1 Dellaglioa sp. CoH-57-MRSF-22
TCAAGAGGTCAGATGCCTTATTCTTTGGCAGTCCTGCATATTTCGCCACAAAGTCCGCCATCTTTATCGTGAGCGCGCGATCGATCATGCGTTCGAACTTGACGAGGGGTGCCGGGTCAATGGCAGTGCCAAGAGTTCGTTGTGCCACGTCAATGAATTGAGCGGTGGCCGCGTTAGCACTCAACGCCGTAGGTGCCCACTCACGTAGCAAATATTCGCGTAGTACGTGTATTCTGTCACCGAGTTCAGTAGGCAATTCTTCAGAGTACTGAATAACTCGGCTGTTGATC
>NZ_JBXAXT010000184.1:0-290 GCF_056781895.1 Dellaglioa sp. CoH-57-MRSF-22
GGCCGACCTCGCAACGAGCTCGATCGACCTCATCGAAGAGCGTTCCGCGGCTCTGTATCGGAAGCTGAAGCTGACGGGGTTTGTCCGAATGGACTACCTCGTCGACGCGGCGGGTGAGTCCTGGTTCCTGGAGGTGAACACTCTCCCGGGCATGTCACGGCAAGGGAACCTGGCGACGATGGCAGCTGCTGCCGGAATGACGTATGAACAATTGGTGACCGAATTTGCTTTGACCGCCGGTGGCGTCGCGGTGACACAGTCGTGATCCCCGCCTTCCATCCCACCGACGT
>NZ_JBXAXT010000185.1:0-290 GCF_056781895.1 Dellaglioa sp. CoH-57-MRSF-22
GCAGGAATACGCACGCCTGAACCGTGATTTCATGCTCACGCTCGTGATCCGGGCACTGCGTCGCAAGCTCCCGGCCTTCACGCTCGTCGATCAGGCGATCAACTGTCACCACAACTACCTGTCGCGAGAAAGTCACGATGGTCGTTCGATGATGGTGACGCGGAAAGGTGCAGTGTCTGCGCAGAAAGGCCAGCTTGGCATCATCCCGGGTTCGATGGGCGCGAAATCCTTCATCGTCTGTGGCAAAGGTCATGAGGCTGCTTATTGCTCGTGTTCGCACGGCGCTGGCC
>NZ_JBXAXT010000186.1:0-289 GCF_056781895.1 Dellaglioa sp. CoH-57-MRSF-22
GCTCCAACCGAAATTCACGTAGGCAGAATGAGACCGGTGATTACGAGTATCAAGACGCAGGCCGACGCTATTGCGTGGATCAAGAAAGCGCCCAAGGGCACAGCATTCGCGATGAACGTGCGGACCACCGGATACCACACGGCTGGTATCAATCGCAACCACAAGATGCCGATTGAAATTCCGTCGACCATTCAGGTGACGAAAAACACGCTGTTCCGGGTCCTGCATCAGTACGGGATCGCGGGCTCTGACCTGCTGGTCGCGTGTACCGAACGCCATGGTGTGTACG
>NZ_JBXAXT010000187.1:0-289 GCF_056781895.1 Dellaglioa sp. CoH-57-MRSF-22
GTGCGAAACGGCATCGATACACCATCAAAGCTCACGCGCCAGCCGTAGGCGGCGCGCTGCACGCGCGGTTTACATTGCATTGACGCGCCCCGCATGATGCCATACGCGTTGACCGTTACGGCCGGTGCCCGCGATTTCGACCCATTCAACGCCGTCAATCACGGTCGTGCGCACATTGTCTGCGCCAAAGCGTGCGGCCAGTGCAACACGCATCCCCGTAAGATTCAGACCGTTTTCCATTTTGTTACCCCTTTCGTTATTGCGCTGTCGATGGGTGTAACTATACGCG
>NZ_JBXAXT010000188.1:0-288 GCF_056781895.1 Dellaglioa sp. CoH-57-MRSF-22
GGTATTCTCAGCCCACAATGGAAGCTGGTGGTTGATGAAATAAAGCGATACCACGAAATTTCGATCGCAATTGGACGTGTTCAGTACCCAGAACAGTTCAAGGACTAATATGAGCCTAGCATACTTCGTTACAGATGCTGTAGAGCACTCTGTACTAGTCAGAAGCGTTCAGGAAGCCTTTCCGTTTCTGCGTCGTGGTGACGAGACAGATAGTACCGGCACTCGTGAGTATTTTGCAGTGCAGCGCATTCTGTATGAAGTTCAGGGGCCTCTATGGATGATACGCGC
>NZ_JBXAXT010000189.1:0-286 GCF_056781895.1 Dellaglioa sp. CoH-57-MRSF-22
TCGGTGAACACCGCGATCTTGTCGGAGCCAGAACCCTGCACCACGACAACGCGTTTTACAGCAAACGTAATCTCGCTCATAGCCCGTATTTCTCCTTGAACTGGTCCCATGTCATCGCCTTGTTCCCGGCCTTTACGATCTTGTCCGCGAACTTAGCACCCGGCTTGTATAGTAGCACATTCATCTTCGCGCTGTACTTGACAACGGTGCCGCCCTGAGCCTCGACAAACGCCTCTTCGTCAGCCGAGCGGTAACTGGTCCAAGCCACATTGACCCCTGCTAGCTT
>NZ_JBXAXT010000190.1:0-285 GCF_056781895.1 Dellaglioa sp. CoH-57-MRSF-22
GGGCTGAACTCGCAGCCTACCTCACTCCCGGATTCAAGGTCACCATCAGTAGTCCTAAGGTGACTAAGGAGTTCTTCAGTAAGCGCGGCCCTGTAGAACTCATCGAGAAGATGATGGAGAAGATCGGGTGCTCGGGCGAGAAGGAGATGTTCGTCTATAAGTCCGAGCTGGCCGACGTTATCGTCGCGTTCACAAACGCCGATGGTTATCAGGTCAAGGGCTACACGAACGGTCTGGGCCAGTCGAGCGGCGGTAAGCACGTTGATTCTGTGTCAGGTGCCTTGT
>NZ_JBXAXT010000191.1:0-285 GCF_056781895.1 Dellaglioa sp. CoH-57-MRSF-22
GTGGCAGACCACGCATTATATACGTTTGTCGCGAGTTCGAGAAGCTTTGTTGCGTGGCCCGCAGGCTCACCAGCCAGCAGATCGTAATGAGGTTTTCCAGATTGCAGGCGCAGTGCTATGGCGTGAAGCCGGTTGTGGTGGTCAGCGCACAACGTGACGGTGGGTCCGTCTTCACCACCATAGTTGCGCGGTATCACGTGGTGCACTTCACGAGACGCGGGGCCCGGGGGTGTGGAGTCTGTGAACCGCTGCTCGCACCCCCAACAGTGCGGCAGGATAATGTGC
>NZ_JBXAXT010000192.1:0-284 GCF_056781895.1 Dellaglioa sp. CoH-57-MRSF-22
GACGGACGCGGAGCGTGCGCAATTCGATGAGATGATGCGCAAATTCAACCAGACCATGGCGAATTTCGACAAGACTATGCGAGGCGCGTTTGCATGAAGGCCATAGAGCTTCTTGAACAAGCGCTTCCATACGTGCGTGGCCAGAATGAGGCGCTTGTCCGCAAGATCGAGAAGAAACTGCGGAAAGATGGTAAGCAGCGGGAACTCACGGTCGCGCAGTCGTTCTACGAAATGGTGGTAACCGTTCTGTGTAGAGTGGCTGAAGTACGAAAACGGCACTGGAT
>NZ_JBXAXT010000193.1:0-283 GCF_056781895.1 Dellaglioa sp. CoH-57-MRSF-22
GGGTGCTACGCATGCCTTGGCAAAGAACTTAGCAGCGGTCTTCACTCGACCCTTTTGCATGTTGTCCATAGCCAGCGCAACGTAGTCGAGCGCGCGGTTGTATTTCTGCATTGCGTTCTCCTGAATAGTTTGCGATGTAGTAGATTAGGAGTGCGTAGCAATTACGCACTCCTAGTTCAATTACACGCGCAGACCAGCAGCGACCGAACGCGAGTTCGCGACCGAGATAGCGAGCGATTCGAACATCACCCAACCACGACCCGGCACCTTCTCGATGCTGATG
>NZ_JBXAXT010000194.1:0-282 GCF_056781895.1 Dellaglioa sp. CoH-57-MRSF-22
GCTGCGTAGGGATCGTGCTGGACATACTGGTGATTGCGATCATGCTGCTTGGTTGCGTAACTCTAAGAATTCAATTGGGCGCACACGATGTTGCTCCCGCGTTGTCCAACCTGATCATGAGTGTGTACACGGTTGTAGCCGTCACCTTTATGTTCGTGATGGATAGAAACAAACTAAGGAACACTAAATGAGTACTCATGTCTTAAAGCTTGATGAGAACTTTCTTGGCGCTCTGGCCCGTCTTAGCTCAGGGGTGCGCGAGGAAGGTCGCAAGGTGACGGC
>NZ_JBXAXT010000195.1:0-281 GCF_056781895.1 Dellaglioa sp. CoH-57-MRSF-22
GCCTATGGGAGGATGTGTTGATCACGATCCTGCCCGACCCAACAATCTAAGGACAACGTAACATGTCAACGCCAATTGTTCCAAACAGCGCGTCGTTTTTGATCACAGACGTGGGTTTGGCTGCGGCCTCAGTGGCAACGCCCACTGGCCCCTCTATCCAGATCGTAGCATTCAAAGTGGGTGACGGTTACGGTTACACCCCGCAACGCACAGACACCGGGCTGAACGGCAACACACTGTACACAGGTGTTCCAACTACCTACAACTTTGTTGCGCCCGAT
>NZ_JBXAXT010000196.1:0-281 GCF_056781895.1 Dellaglioa sp. CoH-57-MRSF-22
GGTCTGCGCTGACGAGAAAGTGAACGTCGGTTGCCGTGCACCTGCTGCCCAGTTGATAGTGCCCAAGTTTGTGGTGGTTGAACCGCCCACAATCTTGCTGATCGTAAACTGCGTCGCAGCTCCTGCCGGAGTTCCCGCGTACCCAGCGCTGCCTGCCAGCGCTGCCGGAAGCGACGTGGTGCGTGTAATCGGAAACTGTAGTACGACTTGCGAAGCAGCCAGCGTTCCCGGGGAACCGCACACCATGTCTACCGGAACCGTCGAAACCGGACCCATGAAGT
>NZ_JBXAXT010000197.1:0-279 GCF_056781895.1 Dellaglioa sp. CoH-57-MRSF-22
TTCCATGGGCTTGCTGCATTCAGGGCACAGCCCTGCACCTGCCACATCAGCACTCATGTTAATACGCGCCTCGACCTTATTGGTTGCGGCAGCTGCCGCAATTTGCGTGCGCGTCACGCCCGCCCGAATGAAGGATTGAGGTAGTTGCTGTTTCATGATGACCTCCGTCGATTGATAAGTCGTGTGCAGCTAGTGGTTTCAGCCATGTGGACTATGCGGCGCGGATCGTAGTCGAACACTTTGCTCAGGCCACGTTCCAGCGCGTATATGCCGATGAAG
>NZ_JBXAXT010000198.1:0-279 GCF_056781895.1 Dellaglioa sp. CoH-57-MRSF-22
ACGCTCGGGAATTTCTGCGAGATGAGCACGACGCTTGCCCTTCCCGAACTCAGAGTCGCGCGCGACACTCGGGAATAGGGTGTTGGCCCACAACCGAGTCATAAAGACCACGGGCGAGCCTGTGTATCGCTTGGTGTACAGGAACATGAAGCGCGACTTCAGAGCCTTTCGGTCCAGCGCAAGATGTTCGGGCACCACGAGATTGGTAGTTGGTCTGAGATTCATCCTATTTGTCCGGGTCCAGAAACGAAAAGACCCCGATAACCTTAGCTATCGGGG
>NZ_JBXAXT010000199.1:0-279 GCF_056781895.1 Dellaglioa sp. CoH-57-MRSF-22
GCCTTGCGCCGCGGCCCGGAACCCGCGGCCGCACAGCGCTGCTCCGAGCGCACCGATGAAGCCGAACACGAACAGACTGACGCAGGAGATCACGAAGCCCCAGATCGCGAGCCGACTGAACGGCGGTCGCTGAACCGGCTGGGTCGCTGGGACCTCGGCGTTCGACGGCTCGGCTGCGACGAACCCGGACTCATCCATTGTCAGTGTCTCCCCTCATGCGACGCATCGCGTCGGCTGGGATGACTGTAGCCGAAGTCGCGCGCAGGCTCCCGGCTTATC
>NZ_JBXAXT010000200.1:0-278 GCF_056781895.1 Dellaglioa sp. CoH-57-MRSF-22
TCCGCATTGGGAGGAACAGGAGATCGTGCGCCGGCCCCAGATCGAGATCGATCGCACATGTGCCCGAGGCTACAATGTGGTGAGGCTTCATGTAGGCAATATACCGTGGACCACGCATTACATTGCGGGCTCCGACTGTGGGCTGATATTGAGCGACGTTATTCTGTTCCATCAGGCATGGGCGTGGTTGGCGGCCGTGGGCCATATCATCGGGCAAACGCCGCTCGATGATTTCTTGGGTTACTCAATATACAACCAGCTGAATCGGGCACGCCACG
>NZ_JBXAXT010000201.1:0-278 GCF_056781895.1 Dellaglioa sp. CoH-57-MRSF-22
CGTCATACGTGTCAACGGGCTTCACAGGTGTTGCCGGGCCATACGGCGCACCGCCTCTCGGATGCTGTTCTCGATCAGGGCAGCGCTGATGGTGTCTTCGAATTCAGCATGTGCCTGCGCGTGAATAGTCTTGGCGTTGATACCGCAGCGCGCTAGGTCGAAAACAAAGGCCACGACACGAGAGTCAAAATCGGCCACAGGCTGGTTTGCGATGTGTTGCAGGGTCAACATCACTCTTTCTCCTTGATCAGTTCACCTGAAAAACGCCACGTAAATTG
>NZ_JBXAXT010000202.1:0-278 GCF_056781895.1 Dellaglioa sp. CoH-57-MRSF-22
CAAAGAGACATTCCACGGTTACGGTCCCGAACAAGGTTATGATTTCCTGATAGATGCCGTCATCAGGAACGATTACACTCCGCGCGGCGTCTATCTGGAACCCGGCGAAGTCTTTATCAGTGACGGCGCCAAGAGCGATACGGGAAATATCGGAGACATCCTTCGCCACGACAACAGCATCGGCGTGACAGACCCCATCTACCCCGTATACATCGACTCGAACGTAATGTGCGGCCGTGCCGGGATACTGGAAGACGGGCGATGGAGCAACGTGGTAT
>NZ_JBXAXT010000203.1:0-276 GCF_056781895.1 Dellaglioa sp. CoH-57-MRSF-22
CTTCTGTGTGCATGTCTACTGCCCAGGCACCCTCTGTACTGCGCGTTCGGAGGCCGGAACCTCGTGTCCGAGTGCCTCCTGCGTATACGTCTCGTGCGTCGCGCAGTCCTGCGCACGAACCTCCCGCGCAACCGCCTCCCGTGCAGGCACCTTGTGCACCGGGCGCTCGGAGGCAAGAACCTCGTGCGCAAGCGCCTTCTGCGCGGACGCTTGGTGTAACGCGCAGTCCGGTGCAGGAATCTCCCGTGCAAACACCTCCCGCGCACGCATTTGCGG
>NZ_JBXAXT010000204.1:0-275 GCF_056781895.1 Dellaglioa sp. CoH-57-MRSF-22
GCGCGCCACCCGCGCCCGCAACATCAAGCTGCTCGAGGAGCGCGGGGTCTTCACCCCGCTCGACTGAGCACCCCGGCGGCGGCGTCCCGTGGACGTTCCGTCCTCCCCCATCGGGGCGCCGACGCCACCCCGCACCATCCCGGATCCCCACGCCCCACCCCGAAGCTCCACCCCTGCACCGATCAGCCTCACAAGGAAGTGGAAAAATGATCAGCAACCGTTCCCGAACCATCCTCAAAGTCGCCGCCGTCGCGGCGGCCTCCGCCCTCCTGTTC
>NZ_JBXAXT010000205.1:0-274 GCF_056781895.1 Dellaglioa sp. CoH-57-MRSF-22
GAGCCTGACCACGAACTCTGTGAATGGCTCGGGTGCAGCGACTACACAACTTTTCAAATGGAAATCGAAAAAGCCTTCTGGATTGAGGCTTTGACAGCTCCCGAGGTAGCGGATAAAACAGTGGAACAATACGTCGCTGAACTGCTGGAACAATCACGGAGCAAGAATGAAACTCTCTGACAAAGTATTGAACGAGCTGTGGAATAAGTATTTTATCAGTCGTGAAAATGCACAAACCGCGTTCTTTGCGGTATTGCAGGAATTGACTGATCGC
>NZ_JBXAXT010000206.1:0-274 GCF_056781895.1 Dellaglioa sp. CoH-57-MRSF-22
GCCATAGTCCATGTCGCCAGACTGGCTGACAAACGACACGAATTCGTGCGGAGCCGCTGCCGCGATGCTGATGTGACGCAGGGCCGGAATGTCGGTACGACGACGGTTCACGGTGGCGTTCACCAGTTCCGACAGGTCTTCGTTGCCGTGACGTGCGAGATACGTACCGCCCTTGCCGCTCTTCAGCTCCCACAGGCTATCGTCAGCTTCTGAGGTCATGATGTTCGAGCTGCCGACCGTGCGGTACGAGGCACGCAGCTCTTGCGGATCGACG
>NZ_JBXAXT010000207.1:0-273 GCF_056781895.1 Dellaglioa sp. CoH-57-MRSF-22
GTGTTCACACCGGGCGAACTTCTAAAGCAATATCGCATTGAAATCGAGTTCGATGATGCAAGCTTCCGCATCTCCGACAACTGTGGAGGCATATCCCTCGATAACGCAGCAGACTACGCGTTTACTTTCGGCCGAAAAGACGACACTGATGAGTCGTCTTCCGCCGAAACCGAGAGCGACCCGAGTAAGGACGAAGATCCTGACAGCGACCCGTCGTCAACCGACTACTCAGTTGGCGTCTACGGCATCGGCATGAAACGTGCGATCTTTAAG
>NZ_JBXAXT010000208.1:0-273 GCF_056781895.1 Dellaglioa sp. CoH-57-MRSF-22
GGATCGCATTGAACGCATCCGCGATGCGCGGCTTGCGTGCGCCACTATGACCTATATCTTCGAAGAGGAATCGTTGACGAAGGCTCATATCAATCAAGGCATCGTGATTCCTTATATGCCGACGTGGCGTCGAGACGAAGTGAACGAAACTTATACGAAGCTTCGCGATCAGGAACCCGGCGCAATCAAAAACGAATCGTACAAAAAGTTTCTGGCGCGCGCCCGGAACCCGGCCTTTGAGATGACGAGCGCCGCGATTCCGCGCTATCAGCT
>NZ_JBXAXT010000209.1:0-273 GCF_056781895.1 Dellaglioa sp. CoH-57-MRSF-22
GTTTATAAGAGATCCGGGGGTTTTCGCTTTGCCGGGATCGGGCGTTTGAGGCAGCGATCGACACGTGTCGCGGTTGTGGCCACCGTCTACCACCGTGAGTGGATTGCGCGTGGCTATCCGCAGGTGGGTGGGTCCCGGGGAGGTTCTGGAGGCCGGGCCGGTGGTTCATCAGGCCGGGCCTCGGGCGTTTGCCGTGACTCCGGTGCCGCATACAGGGGTTGGCCGCCGGCCGGACCAGCGTAGGGGAGCGGTGCCGGAGGCCAGCCGTAGTCG
>NZ_JBXAXT010000210.1:0-272 GCF_056781895.1 Dellaglioa sp. CoH-57-MRSF-22
CAGGTTTCCGGTGGCCGCGTCAAAATCTGGAAGCCCGGGGCACAAGAGCAGATCATGCGAAAGATCAAATCGCGGATCGTGGTGGCTGGTGCCATGCGAAAGGAGTGGGCCGCGTTTCTTCCGACCAAGCGCGAGTGGATCGGCGGCTGTCGCCTGACGCCAAACCAACAGGCTGTGTACGATTCGATCCTCGAAGAGACAATCCAGAAGATCGAGGAAGCAGCGCGCGAAAACAGCGAGCTGTCACGATTCTTGGGGCGTCACGATCGGAA
>NZ_JBXAXT010000211.1:0-272 GCF_056781895.1 Dellaglioa sp. CoH-57-MRSF-22
CACGCTCAGATCAATGCCACGAGCCTTGAAGAAGTCGTGGATAATACTGAGACCCAGTGTTGCTTGCTGGAAGCCCTCGGACGCCAGCTTCTGATTCTGGCCGGGCAGTGCGTCATCCATCTTGCGGAAGCCTGCGCGTAGGTGAGTCAGGCCCTCTGCCCAATCGAGAATCAGGTAACCTGCGGCGTTTGCTGCCGCCAGTTCATCACGGCCATACGGTTGAACATTCATCTTGTTTCCTTTGCCAAAACCAAATCGGTTCAGCATATCTT
>NZ_JBXAXT010000212.1:0-272 GCF_056781895.1 Dellaglioa sp. CoH-57-MRSF-22
GTATGATGGGAAGCTCGCTAGCACCATCGTCAAGAAGGCGCTGGGTCTGTGAACCTATTTCTATAAGGAGAAGTCATGTTCCACAATCGTTCGTTCCAATCAGCAATCATTGCGTTCTCATTCCTCACCACTTATCTGGTGGGTTTCGCGACGCCCGCATCAGCGTTCGCGGAGCGCGCATGGTTCGTGGTATCGGTTGTGGTGCCCACGCTCACGATTCTGTTTGTGGTCTTCGCTTATAACCACAAATTGAAGGTGCTGTTTCAAGAGGC
>NZ_JBXAXT010000213.1:0-272 GCF_056781895.1 Dellaglioa sp. CoH-57-MRSF-22
GTATTGTTCCACGCCTGTAGGTACTTGAATGCTTGGTTGGAAGAGTCCGAATAGATATCGAGACGCAGGTTATCTACGCTGTACTTCGATGGGTACTTACGATCACGACCTTCGCGAAAGATCGTTACTTGATCGTAGACCCGGAATGGGCATGTAGCACCTTCCACGAAATACCACGGAAGTTGCGCTGAGCTGCTGGTGCTGACCGCACCGCCCATGCTCGACTTCAACACGTCACCTAGCGCGGCCCCAACATTCGATAGAATGGAGCC
>NZ_JBXAXT010000214.1:0-272 GCF_056781895.1 Dellaglioa sp. CoH-57-MRSF-22
GGAGAACTGCACAATTAATCAGTTCTCCTGCTTAATTTCCACACTGGAGAAAACACATGTCTATCTCTTTCCCGGGTTCGAAGATCGAGCAAAGCACCGAAATGCTGGTTGCGCTCGGCGCTCAATTCACGGCCGAAGGCCAAGCAGTTGTCCGCACGCAAGGCAACACGGCTGCTGGCGTGCAGCCTTCGACGGGTCAATCAACTGATCTGTTCGTTGGTTTCTCGTTCGCAGGTACGTCGGCAGCTCCGTTCGCTGAAGCTACCTACAAC
>NZ_JBXAXT010000215.1:0-272 GCF_056781895.1 Dellaglioa sp. CoH-57-MRSF-22
GCCGACTCCGACGCCTACCCCCACGGCGACACCGGCGCCGCAGCCGACGGCGGAGGCGGCCGGCCCCTCCACCTGGACGATCGGGTTCGACGGCATCGGGCCGGTCACTCTCGGGATGCCGATGGCCGACGTCACCGCGGCAGCCCCCACCTTCTCCGACGTGACCGACGAGATCTGCAGGCCACGGCAGATCGACATGGAGGCTCCTGACCACCTGGCCGTCAGCGCCTTCTCCGCCACAGACGCACCGGGTGTCGTCGGCACCATCCATC
>NZ_JBXAXT010000216.1:0-271 GCF_056781895.1 Dellaglioa sp. CoH-57-MRSF-22
GTGGCACGCAGCAACCGCGTTTCCAGAAACTGACCAAGCCACGCAAAACCCGGAGCCGTATTCCGCACTTGATAGTACGGCACATGGTTCGGGACCAGCGTACCTTCGGGCAGCGCCGAAATGCTCACGGGAGGAAGACCGCCGTGTTCGTTCACGATTTGCATGAACTCGATATACGGGAAAGTCCCGCAATTCGCGACGGCGATCTCACGAGCCTCTTCAACTTGCTCACGCGTCAACGGATTAGCCACGATATTCCGCAGCTCGGCTT
>NZ_JBXAXT010000217.1:0-271 GCF_056781895.1 Dellaglioa sp. CoH-57-MRSF-22
GTACAAGTGGAAAGTAGCGCCAAGTCCATATTCTGTGGGTGAACCGCAGTCTAATTTGCGGGTGTAGCTCAATGGTAGAGCAGCGTCCTTCCAAGTCGAAGACGGGGGTTCGATTCCCCTCACCCGCTCCAGACTTAGTAAAGTAATGTGATGTACGTTCAGTGTGGTGCTTAGGTTTCCTAGGCCACGGGCACCACGCACTTGCCGGTTTAGCTCAGTTGGTAGAGCAGCTGATTTGTAATCAGTTGGTCGCGGGTTCGAGTCCTGCAAT
>NZ_JBXAXT010000218.1:0-271 GCF_056781895.1 Dellaglioa sp. CoH-57-MRSF-22
TACCAGGACCCCGTAATCGCGTCGCACTCGAGGATGCGACGCAAGCGCCGTATTGGTCACGAGCGTGCCGATTCGCAGTCCGCCTTCCGGTGTGTCGTCGATATGATCGAGCCCGATGTCCTGAATATCAACGAGGTGAGTCGGCGTCTCGATCTCCAGTTTCATCAGGTCCAGCAGGTTCGTGCCGCCAGCGATGAATTTTGCTCCCTGGCGCTGTGCGACGATGCTTGCCGCGTCCGCAGCACTTTTCGCCCTCTCGTAGGTAAACGCC
>NZ_JBXAXT010000219.1:0-270 GCF_056781895.1 Dellaglioa sp. CoH-57-MRSF-22
CGCGCTGAACGATTCAATCCGCATGGCTTTCGTGGTACGCAGAGTCGATCAAGAAGTTAAGCAAAAGACGTTCCATCAACAATTTTCTGGTGCATACGGCACCCGGAGGAAGAAGCGACGAAAGTGATTTACGCAGCAAACGACGGCACCCAGTTCGATGATCAGCAAACGTGCTTGGACTACGAGAATGCAGTTGACAGCTGTTCCATCGAGCTGGGCCACATCGACGAGAAGCGCAGTGCGTTCGCATCGGATGTGTTTGACGCAGGT
>NZ_JBXAXT010000220.1:0-269 GCF_056781895.1 Dellaglioa sp. CoH-57-MRSF-22
GATATAAAGTGGCCTGTAGTCGATTCCACAATGCTGGGTGCGGCTCGAAGCTATTTCGAACAGACATTCAGGCCCAATAACGTGGCGCAGCACTGGAATGCGGCTGCTGAGCAGTATTCGGTAGAAATGGTCCAACGCCTGTGGGAAACTTTCCTCATGGGATGGTATTCGAAGATGGTGGACGATCTGGTAAAGGAAATCAAATGTACTACAGCGCAACAGAACGGCTGATCCGTGACTATGTGATCAGCCTTTTGCAGAATGATTCG
>NZ_JBXAXT010000221.1:0-269 GCF_056781895.1 Dellaglioa sp. CoH-57-MRSF-22
CCCATAGACGGTTTTAACGCCCCCCTCTTCTCCCCCTTTTCGCCTTGCCTCTTCTTCCTTCCTTTTTTTTTTCCTCCTCTTCCCTCTCCTTCTTTCCCCCTTTTCTTCTCCCCTTCTCTTCTCCCTCTCCCCCTTCCTTCCCCCCCTTTCCCTCCCTTCCTTTTCTTCCTTCCCCCCTTTCTTTCCTCCCCCCCCTTCTTCCCTCCCTCCCTCTTTTTTTCTTTCCCCCTCCCTCTCCTTTTCCCCCTTTCCTTCTTCTCTTCCCTTCT
>NZ_JBXAXT010000222.1:0-268 GCF_056781895.1 Dellaglioa sp. CoH-57-MRSF-22
ACCAGTACGGCGGTGGCGATCCGAACCTCGTGTACATGCGTGATCGCATTGTGCCCCTTGGCGTGGAAAAGACTCCGTGGGGAACGATCCATACCGAACATGGATTCACGTTTCCCGATGCGTTCAGGAAGTCGCTGAGCCAGTACTGGGATGAGCTGGGTGGTGACACACCGCGCGTGCGCTATGGCAGCGTTTACCACTTCCATCGAACCGAGTGCCGTATGATCGTCGTGTGTGGCCGAGTCTATCTGGTGACACGAAATGGCCC
>NZ_JBXAXT010000223.1:0-268 GCF_056781895.1 Dellaglioa sp. CoH-57-MRSF-22
TACTGGGCCGTCACCGAAACCAACCGCATGGAGGGACCCATGAACGGACGTCACATCGAGATTCCATCGCCGAACGGCGGCGCGTTCCGCGCGTACCTGAGCACGCCGGCCGGCGGCACCGGGCCGGGCATCGTGCTCTGTCACGAGATCTTCGGCGCGAACGCGACGATGCGCGACGTGGCCGACTATTACGCCGAGGAAGGCTATACGGTGCTCGTGCCGGACCTGTTCTGGCGCCAGGCCCCGGGCATCGAGCTCGATGATACGG
>NZ_JBXAXT010000224.1:0-268 GCF_056781895.1 Dellaglioa sp. CoH-57-MRSF-22
GCCAATCGCCGCCCAAGAACAGACAGGGAGAACTGGCGTCGAGCGAATCGCTCGACAAACGGGTTGATGGCTTGAATCATGTCGAATTGCGGATCAAGCCTCGTTGCGACGCCCTGGGCGATCATGAGCACTTTGAACAGCAGAGCCGTCTCTTGCGGAAGCTGTAAATGATGCTCGCGCAGGAGTCCGAGCAGCCGGGTCAGGAAATGCGTGAGATTCGCCTCGGCAAGGGTGTGCCCGCGGAATCCGGCTATTAGCAGTGCTAATG
>NZ_JBXAXT010000225.1:0-265 GCF_056781895.1 Dellaglioa sp. CoH-57-MRSF-22
TCGAGGGCCTCCGCTTCTCGACCGTCGTCATGGCGATCTGCGGCGCGGTCGCGCTGTTCTTCGCGCTCGTTCCGATCAGGAACCTCATGCTCGCACTCGAACTGCGCGGCCTGACGCCGTACGCGAGCTATGTGCTCCTGGCCTCATTCCAGGCGATCACCGATCTCGGCAAGACGGCCAAGGTCGTGCTGGACGCGCAGAAGGCGCGCGGCATCGAGACCGAGGGGAGCATCGGGAGGCGGATCAGGGCGTTCGTGCCGGTGCT
>NZ_JBXAXT010000226.1:0-265 GCF_056781895.1 Dellaglioa sp. CoH-57-MRSF-22
CGGCACCGCCCTCGAATGTATTCCACTTGACGGCAGGAAGGTCAACTTCAACCTGATCTACCTGAACGTGATTCTGAAGTTGGCGCGCGATACGAATGCGGTGGGCATGGTTGCCGACCAGTGGCAGTCGATCGATTTGTTGCAGCGAATCCGGGAAGACATGGGTCTGAATCCGCTTGGGAAGCCCAGGTGTCTGCCGCGCCAGTACAGCCCGCGCCGCAAGGAATTCGATGCGTGCCATGCGATGATTGCCTCAAAGAACTTG
>NZ_JBXAXT010000227.1:0-264 GCF_056781895.1 Dellaglioa sp. CoH-57-MRSF-22
GGGTGTGTTGGATCGACCCACGTTCGCGTGTTCTGCACTGCATAACATCTGCATCCAGCGCATCGGTAACGATCTTCGAATTTTCTTCCGGGCCTAAACATGTTTGCGCGACGTACGAGAAGTGCACGACGCGGTAAGTCTGGTATGGGCTCGATACGTCGTGAGAATTACAACACGGTTAACGGCATGCAGACGCGCGCCGGTTGGTGGGAAATACGGGCCAAGGTTGTGGCACGCGATGGCAACAAGTGCCGGGCCATAGTG
>NZ_JBXAXT010000228.1:0-264 GCF_056781895.1 Dellaglioa sp. CoH-57-MRSF-22
GATCGTGGGCTTCTGCCGTTCCCGGGCTCCGAAGACCTAGGCTACATCCGGGCCGTGGACATGCGTATCGGTGATCGTGTGTGGTTCCCGGCTCACAATAAGTTGCCCCGCCACGATTGGACAAAGCAGGACAAATCGAGCGGTCTTGGCTTCTTGGCCGTGAATAAGCTGCGCGTCCAAAAGCAAGGGGAGCCGGTGCCCGTCTACTGCTTGACTGTTCCGAAGTATCACCACTTCATGCTTCCGTCCGGCATCGTAAGCAGC
>NZ_JBXAXT010000229.1:0-263 GCF_056781895.1 Dellaglioa sp. CoH-57-MRSF-22
GCTAACGGAGCTGATCGGATTGATCCTCGGTCCGCCGTCACATCCAGATGACGCGGCCCTCCAACAAGCACTAATCGCCACGATGCGATCTTCCGAGAAGCAAGCGGCCGGGACCTTGGCCGAAACCATCGGACGGTTCGTCAGTGAGCTGGCTTGGCGGAGGACTGTGGTTCAGTTAACCACTAGCCAGCGCCGAGTCTCGGCGATCGGGTCTTCAATGCGTCGTCTGGAGGAACGCGTGAGGACCTATATCAGCGGAAAGG
>NZ_JBXAXT010000230.1:0-262 GCF_056781895.1 Dellaglioa sp. CoH-57-MRSF-22
TAGCTAGGTGTCCTGATTGTCTTTTCTGGTGCGGGTGATGAGCGGCCGAACTCATAGGAGTCCATAAGGTATTTGTGACTTAGTATGCTTCCGTCATATTCCTCAAAAGAGGGCGGTGAGTCTTCGTCACGTCCAAGATTGATACCAATTGCCATTAGATCACCACTTAAACAAAGAGAGCCCAGCAGGTTCTGTCTGCTGGGCCCCTGTCCTACTTATTTACTACGATCAGTCATCCAGATCGTCGTCTTCGTCTTCATCC
>NZ_JBXAXT010000231.1:0-262 GCF_056781895.1 Dellaglioa sp. CoH-57-MRSF-22
GTATTACTGTTTCTTCGTGATCGTCAATTCGATCGCTTCCGCACGCTCCAACTTCTTGATGCCCGCGATGTTGCGATTCAGAAAGCGAATGGATTGCCGGTGGCCAGTGGCCGTAGAATTCCAAGCCGTAAGCTCAAACTTCAGTCGGGTCCACGCTTCGACCACGATAGGGTTTTCGCTTTCGGCCATAGAGCCAAGAAGCATGGCCAGCGCAAGCGCCGCACCGTCTTCGACATGGATCGTCGAACGCGGTCGCGTGTCC
>NZ_JBXAXT010000232.1:0-261 GCF_056781895.1 Dellaglioa sp. CoH-57-MRSF-22
GGAATCGGGGTCCATGTAGTTAAATCTGCCGACGTAGCAATACCAGTGCTACCGCCTGACATAGTAGCCCAATAGATCGATCCGTCGTACACCGGATTTGTTGCTTTTGCTGCTCCGTAGTACAACGTTGTCCCCGTGTTGAATCTCGCGCCGAATCCTAGTGTGATACCACCAGCTTGCCAAGCCTGATTGACTGTGATGCCTGTGTTTAGATATCCAAATGTTTGATCTGCTGCCGCTCCCCATGCAGCCGTTGAATAT
>NZ_JBXAXT010000233.1:0-261 GCF_056781895.1 Dellaglioa sp. CoH-57-MRSF-22
GGGGTTATGTTATTGACCTTCAGGACCGGCGCAAACCCAATGTCCAGAGTACCGTCCGAAGCGATCGTGATGTGGCCATTTGTCGAGGCCTTAACACCACCAAGCGTCGTGGTGTTGGCAACGGGCAGTGAGTACGGAACCGGCTTATTGATCAGGTCGTTGTAATCACCAGTGGCCGCGACGCGTGCCGCATCCGGAATGTCTCCGATCTTCAGCTCAACGTCACCCGTCTTTCCGTTGACCGAGGTCACGGGAAATGCG
>NZ_JBXAXT010000234.1:0-260 GCF_056781895.1 Dellaglioa sp. CoH-57-MRSF-22
CTCCCAGCCGGTCGCGAAGATCGCGTCCGTGCCGTCGGCGACGCCCGCGGTCCTGTCCCAGATCCGGATCTCGCCGTCGAGGTGCGGGTAGGCCTCCGAGGCCTCGAGCATGTCGCGCACGACCTGCAGGTCGATCGCCGCATCGCTGGCGTTGTACAGGTACACGTCGCACCGGTGGCCGGCCTGCTCGGCGAACTTGATGAAGCGGAACAGGTTCTGATGGCCCCCGCTCTCCTTGCCGGGAGGGGACATGATCCACG
>NZ_JBXAXT010000235.1:0-259 GCF_056781895.1 Dellaglioa sp. CoH-57-MRSF-22
GTCAAACTCGCTGTTGTCCAAGGATTCGTCCCATCTGTTTCTGCCACCGCGATATAACGCGACGGCCCATCTGCTGTCGTCATCTGAGTTACCCCAGAAGAGCTAGAAGTCTTGAAGGACCCCTGAATGTTTTGGTAACGATTCGAGTTACCGCGCATGACTACCGCGCGAACATCGGACACAGCAGGAATGTTCCAATTGTAGGTATCGGTCTGACCAGTGGCATTAGCCGTCACGTAGTTAGCGCCGGTCGTATCCG
>NZ_JBXAXT010000236.1:0-258 GCF_056781895.1 Dellaglioa sp. CoH-57-MRSF-22
GGCTTTGACAACGATGAGCAGTGCATCAAAGATCGCGCTGATTACGCGCATCTTGTGCCGGAGCGACTAAACGGGCTTCCGCACGTAGAAGAGGAAAAGATGGCAGAGTTCATGCACGCGGTATCCGGCATCGGCCGTGATCTGTGCGTAGCATATGACTATGTTTATTTCGAA
Source organism: Dellaglioa sp. CoH-57-MRSF-22 (assembly GCF_056781895.1). The sequence continues at coordinate 175 of NZ_JBXAXT010000236.1, forward strand.
AGTAAATTTGGCCTGACGATCGAGCAGGCAGAGGCGCAAGGATCGGTATGAGCGAATTGAATCAGGTCGCAGACGTAACGTTCG
>NZ_JBXAXT010000237.1:0-258 GCF_056781895.1 Dellaglioa sp. CoH-57-MRSF-22
TGACCTGATCTACTACGCGGGGTACGCCGGAGAGTTTCCGCCTGTGGGGACCCTGTTTGGTGATATCGTCGTGTACTCTGAGCACGTCAACACGCCTAAGGAGCTATCGCTGGGTCTGGATGAAGTGCTCGTCTACACCACGTGATCCGTGGTAAACTTCCGGGAAGTAAATAGTAATGGGCGCAGATTTCGGTCTGTCGCCCCATTTTCATTCGTGAAGAGGAATAGATGCTAAAGCCTGTCACGATGAAGAACGCG
>NZ_JBXAXT010000238.1:0-257 GCF_056781895.1 Dellaglioa sp. CoH-57-MRSF-22
GTCCTCATCACCCTCACCTGAACCCAGCTCGACAGCAGCCAGCGTGATTTGCGTGTTCCAGTATCCGTTACGGACCGGAGTTGCGTACAATGCGTGGAGGCGATCTTCCGACTCCCCATCCTCCGAATCTGTTTCGGGCCCAGTGACGGTCAGGGTCCAAGCATCATCGTCTCCGACGCGCTCTGCCAATAGTTGTTGGTCATCGTTCATGCAGCCTCCTTGGGTTTTGATGCATGCTTCAAAGCGGCGCGAATCTG
>NZ_JBXAXT010000239.1:0-253 GCF_056781895.1 Dellaglioa sp. CoH-57-MRSF-22
GCGTGCCCTTTCACGCTATCTCGCGTATCACNCATCAGGAACGCGACTAAAGACCCCGCACTTTATAGGGGTATTGCGCACGGCCCGGAAATTGGTGTATAGTTACGTACATGGGGAACGCAAACAGCGAACCCCACTAACCGACTAACACTGAGGACATGAAAATGCGTGGATACAACCAAGAAAAGCAAGCGGGCTTTACGTGGCTCGGTTTTGTGGGCGCATGCGTGTGCGGCGCGATTCTGGCATACAT
>NZ_JBXAXT010000240.1:0-253 GCF_056781895.1 Dellaglioa sp. CoH-57-MRSF-22
CGTACTCGCGCAATTACGCGGATGCCTATACAGCACTGCTCGATGTTCAAGATCAGTTCGGATTCGTGAAGAAGCTAGTGTGGATCGCGCAGTTCATCATGGGTATGGACGTGCTTAATGGCGCAAAGCACCCGAAACTGTGGTGGAACAACGCGAACAAGGCGGTGTTTGCCGAAGTCAAGAAGCTGAAGCTGAACCGTGGCTTCAAGGCTGCGGTGTTGGCTAAGTTGCTGCACGTTCAGGCGCAAGCCGG
>NZ_JBXAXT010000241.1:0-252 GCF_056781895.1 Dellaglioa sp. CoH-57-MRSF-22
TCTTGGGGTTGATTGGTGGTGCTGTAAATCTTATTTACTAGCAGGCGCGTTGATACGCAGCAGCGGCGTCACGAGCGCCACAAAAGCCTGAAAGCGATTGTCGCATGCGTCATGTTCGTTGGCCCACTGGGCAATCGCCTCTGTCTGCGCCTTCCCGTCGTATTTCTTCGACGGGTCGAGTTTCGACAGGTGGCCACAAGGTGCTATTGCCTGCGGGTCGATGTTCAAACTCGATTTTTCGGACACGAGAAC
>NZ_JBXAXT010000242.1:0-252 GCF_056781895.1 Dellaglioa sp. CoH-57-MRSF-22
CGACTGCACGCACCGCACTCGCACGCCGGATGCGGAAATCCAGATCGGCGGCCTCGCTCAGGAGCATCTCTGCCTTACTACGCAGCTCCATCCACCTGCTTCGTAGGGACGTAAAGTTTTGGAAGTCCTCAATCAGTTCCTTGCTCATACTGCCTCCTGCTTCGCACGACGCGGGAATAGCAGACGCCAGAATGACGGGTATTGATTGGCACGAGCGCTTTCCATGAGGTGTTGTTCCTCGGCCGCTTCTTG
>NZ_JBXAXT010000243.1:0-252 GCF_056781895.1 Dellaglioa sp. CoH-57-MRSF-22
GTCCGGTCCCGAAGCGTGGTTCTCGCACCAGGGGTGCGTTATGACCGCCTCGCCGCCTTAGCGCCGTATGAAACCTCCTCCGTGTTCTATGCGGCCACTCCAGTCGAAGCCCACATCTGCGGCAATGAGGAGGTCGCCGTCGTCGGCGGAGGGAACTCAGCGGGTCAAGCCGCCCTGTTCCTCGCGAGAACCTCCACAAACGTCCACCTGGTCATCCGACACGAAGACCTCAGTGAGAGCATGTCGCGTTAC
>NZ_JBXAXT010000244.1:0-251 GCF_056781895.1 Dellaglioa sp. CoH-57-MRSF-22
GTTGTCGGCATCGAGGTTGGTGTCGGCGAGCCCCACCGCCGAGACGCCGAAGCGTCACGCGACAGACTGCCAGAGAAGTGCGCCGGTGGGAAGAGCGAGTTCTGGAGTTCTCAGAAAAGGCCGCCCAGCCAAAGCCCCCCGCCAGCCGCGAGGAGTGCGCCGGCGAGCATCCCGAACCCGTTGATCGCCGACGCCACATACCGCCCGTCCTGGGCGAGGCGAACGGTTTCGAAGCTTGCCGTGCTGAAGGT
>NZ_JBXAXT010000245.1:0-249 GCF_056781895.1 Dellaglioa sp. CoH-57-MRSF-22
GTCGTGGATCGAGCGGGTGAGGGCGGTTGGTTCCGTATTCGATTGTCAATTCTTTTCTCCTTCGTCTAGAATTCGGTCGATTGTCGCAATGTAGACCAATGCGCACCAATCTTGAAACTGCTGTTCCGTCACGTTGCCGGGCCGAATCCAGCCAACGCCATTCTCATCCGTCTCGCGGCTAAATGTGTGATACCCACATTTGTGGGTCAGGAAATAGTGCGCCGAGAAGTGGGTATGCGCCAACAACCG
>NZ_JBXAXT010000246.1:0-249 GCF_056781895.1 Dellaglioa sp. CoH-57-MRSF-22
CTGCCACCGTCCATGGATACACGAGTGAACCCGTTCTGGGCGAGCAGTGCAAGATCAACACCATCAACGTAATCGATCTGGAAAACATGTTTAAAGCCCCGGGCACTGTAACGGACAGCGGTGTTGTGGCCAGTTCACAGTTCCTTGCGTTTCCGAAGTAAGAAGAAGTTACCCAAGATTTTAAGGAGGCCTAAATGGCTACGAAGCTTATTAACGTGAGCCGCGTCCCACAACAAGTAGGCGTCATTG
>NZ_JBXAXT010000247.1:0-248 GCF_056781895.1 Dellaglioa sp. CoH-57-MRSF-22
CGTCGGAGAATCCGTTCGACCTCCCTTCATTGAGATCGAAGTGCCCATGATCATCGGATCCTCCATCCGAGCGGCAGACCCGGCGCTGATCAAGCTTCCAGCCTCCAGCGTGTGGCACGACACCAAGAGTAAGTACTCCACGGACACCACCATGGAGCCGATTCACGACGACATGATCCGGCGCCACGCGCTCACGGCAGCGCAGCACGCGGCGGAGCTCGCCGGCGTCACCGGAGCCTGTCGAGTGG
>NZ_JBXAXT010000248.1:0-248 GCF_056781895.1 Dellaglioa sp. CoH-57-MRSF-22
GAATACGAGGTGGAAGAATGAAGAAGATTGCGGCAATTGCGTTGATGGCGCTGGCGCTCGCGGGATGCACGCGTGAAGATCAGGCACGTAACACGCTGACCGGTGCTGGCTTCAAGGACATCAAGATCACGGGCTACGACTTCTTCGGCTGTTCGAAGGACGACACGTTCCATACGGGATTCACTGCGCGCAGCCCCAGCGGTCAATTCGTCGAGGGCGTTGTGTGTAGCGCCGTCTTCAAGGGTGCG
>NZ_JBXAXT010000249.1:0-248 GCF_056781895.1 Dellaglioa sp. CoH-57-MRSF-22
GTTTCAGGCGCGGCTCGATGGGAATTCGGCATCCATCATCCGGACCGTGAAGCTGGCAGGTGATGAGGCGGAACGCGTAAAGGACGGAGCAGTTAAGGACCACAGTATGTCCTGCGATCTCTCGAAAGCTGGAATCGATCCGCGCAGTGTGTACGATGTGGTTGTCAACGCGATCCGCCAGTACCAGCCGGACGCTGTTGTGCTGGAAACTACCGATCTGATTGCTGATCTGGGATTTAATGATGCGC
>NZ_JBXAXT010000250.1:0-248 GCF_056781895.1 Dellaglioa sp. CoH-57-MRSF-22
GGCAAATACCTCGACAACCACTTCGTACAGGTAGCGGCCGAATAACGGTCGCTCTGGGCGTCGAATGCTGCACCAAATACCCCAATCCCCATTCTTGTGGCGCTCGGTGATCTGTCGATTGCGTTCTGCTATCGCAGGATCAAATTTATCGAATTCCCAGTTCGACTCTTGATACAGAGTTACGCGAATTTTGGGTACCTCCCATTGTATCGTGGATGCGCTGGTTTCAAAGAGTCCAAGAACTCTTC
>NZ_JBXAXT010000251.1:0-247 GCF_056781895.1 Dellaglioa sp. CoH-57-MRSF-22
GTGCTGTTACGTCGCCTCAAGTCGCTGGCGCATGGAACGTGTTTGCGAACAAGCAGCTGTACAAGATCAACATCCTGCTGAACTCGGGCCACGCCAGTCCAGACGTGCAGCTTGCGATGGATAGCTTGGCCCAGCAGCGCGGTGATTGCGTGGCACTACTCGATGTTCCGTCGAATGCTCAGCAGTTCCAACAAGCGATCAACTATCGCAATCTGCAATTGAACCTCAACTCGACGTATAGCGCGTT
>NZ_JBXAXT010000252.1:0-247 GCF_056781895.1 Dellaglioa sp. CoH-57-MRSF-22
ATGTGGCTCGATGTGGCTGAGACCAGCAACGCATTCCACATGGGTACGCTTCAGTCTGTTGACATGCTGCCCAGCGCCAGTGACGCATTGCCGTCCGCGTATATCGTTAAGCAGGGGCTCATTGAATCATTCCGCGCCTATACCTCGGGGAACGGCCTATGGGGTTTTGATGAGTACGCGTCAGATGGCGGCACGTACCCAGTTACGCAGCCGAGTGTCTTGTCAGTCACGGTGAACGGTGCTACCT
>NZ_JBXAXT010000253.1:0-246 GCF_056781895.1 Dellaglioa sp. CoH-57-MRSF-22
GGCTGCTGAGGGCATACCGTATTCGATCGTGGCTCCTGTCTACGAGGAACAGAAGAGCGAGTACCTAAAGCGCTATGAGAATCGCGGAAGCCCTGAATCGTTTGTCGCCATGATGGACAGGAACTGGTCCAAGTTCTTTCATGATGTGTGGGCAGATTCGGGGGCCCAGCTTCACGTAGGCTTGCGTCCGGGAGAAGTTCTGTTTGACGCAATTGCAAGTTTGGTGTAGAATGCGCGCTCTCAAGG
>NZ_JBXAXT010000254.1:0-246 GCF_056781895.1 Dellaglioa sp. CoH-57-MRSF-22
GTAGCCGTAGACGGTACAGGCCGCGCCGCTTGCGTCAGGGCCGCGAGCCCATAGCAGGGCCTTACGGGCTTCTGTCGTGACACCCCCAGCCGTCACATACAGACCATTAGCCGAGCCGCCCGCGAGCCGGATGCAAAAGCGGGCGACACCATCGCGATTGACACGCGCGATAAAGGCTTGCTGCGCGCCCATGGTTTAATGTTCCTTCCGGTCGTGAATGGCAACCGCACCGTAAAAGCCCTTGCC
>NZ_JBXAXT010000255.1:0-246 GCF_056781895.1 Dellaglioa sp. CoH-57-MRSF-22
TATCCATCCTGTGTGTCATATGGAAGCCCTGCAATCACCTCAAGCTTAACTCCATAGTCATTCGCCGGAATCAAACCGCCTGAAATTATTTCCATCTGAACATACGTGTCTTGTATGTTTTTCGGCGCAACCGTGAGCAAGGTTTCTGCTACTGCATTGGCTTTGACTAAAGTAGCCTGTGTAAGTAGCAGAGTTTCCGCTATAGCATTTGCATTAGCAGCTGAATTCTGCTGAGTCAGAATAGAC
>NZ_JBXAXT010000256.1:0-245 GCF_056781895.1 Dellaglioa sp. CoH-57-MRSF-22
TTGTAAGGCTTCGCGGTCAGGGCTCGACGCTTCTTAGCGCGATTGATGATGCGACGCGCCACTTCCCATTCTGCTCGCGAGTACTCCGGGCACGTGTGATTGGTCTTGTCAAAATCGCACCACGCGAAAAAATGGCGAACGAATCCGGATCGATTCATCTGGGCTCGCATAAAATCAGCCATCGCAACACCCAGCTCACGGTGCGCCTCGTCATGCACAAACACGGCGTTCCCCGCGCTCATGCC
>NZ_JBXAXT010000257.1:0-245 GCF_056781895.1 Dellaglioa sp. CoH-57-MRSF-22
TAGTACGTAGAGTGCGCCCGGCTTTTCCAAGAGATTGTCGTGCACGATACCTTTATTGAAAACCTCTCCCGAGGAATCTTTATAGTAATCGATAATGACCGTCACTCCGTCCGCTTCAATCGCGAAGCCGCTATGGTAGATGTAATCAAGTTTCATTTACGGATTGAATTATAGCGCAATATTACAAAAAACGCTACACAAACTTCCGGTTTAAGCTGTTATTTTATGCAAAAGCACGCTACATC
>NZ_JBXAXT010000258.1:0-244 GCF_056781895.1 Dellaglioa sp. CoH-57-MRSF-22
GTTCTCGGGCAACCCATATCCTGACTGTATGTGGGTGATGCGGGCCATGAACTCGCGGTCTTGGACCCGGCCCTCACGAAATTCACGCACAAACAGCCAATCACGAACCTGAAAATTGCGGTCGTTGACTCGCACCTCCGCTTTCTTGGACCCGGACCACGCGTCTTAAAATGGACTAGGGTCCGATTTAAGATCGTGGACCTCGGGCCGTCGCTCACTGGTAATTCATTTCTAACAAGTTAGG
>NZ_JBXAXT010000259.1:0-243 GCF_056781895.1 Dellaglioa sp. CoH-57-MRSF-22
GCACACACGTACGATCTGTTCATCGAATTGGACAAACACGCGTAAGGATTTGGGTAAGTCATGCACGTTATTCAGGCAATCGAGTTGGAAAAAGTTGGGCCGTACCAGAAGCCGGTGCGGTTTGAGCCGCCGTGCGGGGTTAGCACCATTTATGGGCTGAACCGCGCTGCGGGCAAGGCATCGCAAAACTCGAATGGGGTAGGCAAATCATTGCTCTTCTCAGTGTTGCCTGAAGTGATGTAT
>NZ_JBXAXT010000260.1:0-242 GCF_056781895.1 Dellaglioa sp. CoH-57-MRSF-22
TCGGAGTACAGCGCGGCGATGTCCTGGTCGCCGATCCCCGCCGCGGCCGGCAGCGGGAGGATCCGGTCGATCACGGCGTCAGTCATTCACGTCGCCCATGTTGTGCTTGAGGTACGCGGGCTCGCGCAGCCCGAGGATGGCCTCCGTCATCCGGGCGGCGGCGACCGACCCTGCCACGTCGTGCATGCGGATGATGCGGGCGCCGTTGACGATCGCGACGACCGCCGCGGCCAGGGAGCCGT
>NZ_JBXAXT010000261.1:0-241 GCF_056781895.1 Dellaglioa sp. CoH-57-MRSF-22
GTCTAATGGTTGCGTGCGGCTCCGGGCTCCTGTAATATACGCCCACTGAACATAGGATGGGAGGGCAGATGAAACTGTTGAACGTAGAACGCGAGTTGCTGATGGAGGCTCGGGTTTTCATCGAGGCAGGCACCCAAATCAGGGATCGAGTGTGCCGTACCCCAATCAATCCATGGTTCATGGACCTCGACTTCACGATTCAGTATTTGGCTGAGCAGCATGGCACAGTGAAGCATCGAAT
>NZ_JBXAXT010000262.1:0-241 GCF_056781895.1 Dellaglioa sp. CoH-57-MRSF-22
TTGAAATACAGACCCTGTAGGTTTGTCGTCTCGTAGCCAAGAGCGGGTTTGCGCGGATCACGCAGCCGCTTGATGGGTTTGATCTTGGGAGCCGAACAATGCCACTGCGTGCCATTCAGCACACCCGTGTCCTTGTTATTCTTCTTGCAAAGCAAACGCTCGCCCTTGACCGGAAATTCGGAATCTTGATCGAAGAACCCGTGGAGCATTCTGTATTTGCGGTTGAGCGAATGTCGCGTCT
>NZ_JBXAXT010000263.1:0-241 GCF_056781895.1 Dellaglioa sp. CoH-57-MRSF-22
TCACGGAACTGCTTGTTCAAGGTGCCCGCATTTTGCACAAAAACCCCAGAATCCTTCAATTTTCGTGCAGTTTCGCGTATTTGGGCAACTGTCCCGAACCATATCATTCGAGGTTCATGCTTCTTCCACTGCACCAAATCACGGGTCGCGCGTACCGCGCTTTTCGTTCCCGGGAACCCGGAACCACGGGGCAGCATCACCCACGTTTTTCCGTTTTCTATCACGGGGAACGGCGTAATGG
>NZ_JBXAXT010000264.1:0-241 GCF_056781895.1 Dellaglioa sp. CoH-57-MRSF-22
GCTTCAATCACGGTAGGATCGCCCATGAGTCAATTTATGGCACTGTACGCGCGTCGTATGATGCGGGAGCGCATAGCCGCGTCGCGGGCACTGAGGGGTAAGCCGGTTCGTGCGTCATTCACGGCCGAGGCGCTGTATTGGCGTCGCGCATGGCACAGACAAACCGGGCTCTACGCGTACACCCCAAAATAAAGCTTTGCAAAAGGCGTGAGACTCGCGTATGATGGTTTCATGCGTCGGG
>NZ_JBXAXT010000265.1:0-241 GCF_056781895.1 Dellaglioa sp. CoH-57-MRSF-22
CTGATAACCGTCGGAATTTACCTTTGCGGTCACGCTGAAGTTGTGAGCCCAGCCCTTCCCAAGCACACTGTCCTGATTCTTGGCGCTCGAACTATATATGCGGCTGAAGGTGAGGCGCTGCGGAAAGAGGCCCACACCTGACGATAGGTCATCGCGGCTGTACGTAAAATTCCCGGCCGCCAGGCCGATGGGGTCGGCAACGAAATTGAATGGCTCGCCTTGGAGAGACGTCCCACCTTGG
>NZ_JBXAXT010000266.1:0-241 GCF_056781895.1 Dellaglioa sp. CoH-57-MRSF-22
AGCGCTTCATCCACGGGCCAGTGCGTGAAGAACTGCGGCGCTGCCTGCTGCTTGAATCCGGCACCAGCCGAGATAAGCCGTTTAAGGACGTGAATATCCTACTCGGCTATGACTCCCACATTTTTGAGATTCACGGAGACGGGACCGTGGTTGAGGCCGCTTACGACTATGCTGCGATCGGGAGCGGTGCTGAATACGCGCTTGGGGCCATGTACGCGTCGCATGGTGGACACGGGCCGCG
>NZ_JBXAXT010000267.1:0-240 GCF_056781895.1 Dellaglioa sp. CoH-57-MRSF-22
GGCGTATACCGATCTGGTGGACACCATTGAGGCCGGTAACGCTGCGATAGGCACTACCGTCTTCACGTTCCCGGGCAACATGGACCCTAGTGGTGGCTTTGTGGTTTGGGAGCTGCTGGCCTCGGACGGGACAGTATATGCAGCAGGTAACGCATTTTCGTACGTAGTGCAGAGCACGGGCCTCACTAACATGGTGATCGCCCAATCCGTGGTAACGGTGCCCGCGACGGTGCCCCCATC
>NZ_JBXAXT010000268.1:0-240 GCF_056781895.1 Dellaglioa sp. CoH-57-MRSF-22
TAGGTCCCATCGACGCGAGACGGCCGGTTACCACCGCCCATACCGAATAGTCAGGCCGCAGGTGATTGTCCTTGGCTGCGTCCATGTTCGTCGTAAGCCGTTTGAACCAGCCCTTCGCATACGTGGACAACAGCTTCGTCAGCGCCTGATAGTCGCCGTACAGACCAACGATCTTGTTCTTGTCGCGGTAATGCGCAACGAATTCCTTGTCGATGGCATCTGCCCCGGTCTTCGTCTTCG
>NZ_JBXAXT010000269.1:0-240 GCF_056781895.1 Dellaglioa sp. CoH-57-MRSF-22
GGGCATGCAGGCTAGCGATCAAGTTACTGCCGATGTTCTCGATAAGTTCCGAAAGGAATGGCAGGAGCTGGCAAACCTGACTGCTGATTACGTTGAGCGCTGGACCAATGAGTACAACATCCACAAGCAGGTTGCCAATCGCGTGCTTGAGGCGTTTACCAACATCAATGTGGTGGTCACGTCGAGTCAATGGGACAACTTCTTTGAGCTGCGTAATCACCCGGATGCCCAGCCCGAAAT
>NZ_JBXAXT010000270.1:0-240 GCF_056781895.1 Dellaglioa sp. CoH-57-MRSF-22
TGGTAACGCAACCAGCCGATTTCTTTATGAGCGCTGCATGGTTCTGGAGCGCCAACGGCTTGAGCGCGCTTGCGGATCAGGACGCGTATACCGCAGTTACGCAAAAAATCAATGGTGCCACCGGGTCGGCGCTGACCGCACTCGTTCAGCAGCGTCTTCCGTCGCTCAATGCGGCCAATGCCGCCTTTACATGGTAACGAAAAAATGGAAAGCGTCTTCTACTATGAATTGACACTGCAC
>NZ_JBXAXT010000271.1:0-239 GCF_056781895.1 Dellaglioa sp. CoH-57-MRSF-22
CACACGAGGGAGGCGTTCAGGGCGATCTCAACGAAGAGGACCGCGCGGATATATGGTGGAGATCGTTCCGCAACTGGATGGGTTCCGATCTTGGCAAGAAGGCGCGCAAACAAAGAAATGAGGACCCCTCATGGCTTTCGTGGCTTAAGCGCCTAGGCCCACTATTGGCGTCCATGGTTCTTGACCCAGAACTCTACAAAGAGATGGGTGCACTTATGGACAAATACCTGACATGGGAT
>NZ_JBXAXT010000272.1:0-239 GCF_056781895.1 Dellaglioa sp. CoH-57-MRSF-22
GATTGATTTTGATCAGTGGTCGCAGCCTGAGCGTGACATTCTGGCAAAGCAGGTGAATGCACTTGGGATGAAGCTAGCAAACGCAGGTGTCCTAACTGACGACAGCTACCAAGCCATATCGCGATGGGTTGGCATGTATTGGTACGGTAAGGGAACGCGGTCATTCATCGACTTCATCAACTACTGCTTGTCATCGTTCTTGGACGTGAAACCAATGTGGACGCAGGTCTATGTGCACT
>NZ_JBXAXT010000273.1:0-239 GCF_056781895.1 Dellaglioa sp. CoH-57-MRSF-22
CCCTCAAAAAGGGTGATCCCCTTCCCTACGGAACGGCAAAGGAACGCGCTGCATACGACCGCGCGCACGTCCAACAGGGCACCGCTGGCGGCTACGGTTATGACAAGCTGACGGCGGCTCTGTCCGGGCTCTATATCGACGGCGTGCGCCTGATGGATCATTGCGAACACAACGAGCCCGGCACCGTTCGCCTGTACGCGCGTTATCTGAAAGATTACGACGCGCGCGGTATCCAAATG
>NZ_JBXAXT010000274.1:0-238 GCF_056781895.1 Dellaglioa sp. CoH-57-MRSF-22
CCGATCCTCATAGTTTTCTGGGTACATGCCCTCACGCAGATCGGCTTCGACCCAACCGCCGTGCACCTTGGAATAGGCCCACAGTTTCGGCGGAATGTAGCGTGTGCCATCCTCACGTTCGAGGCAGACAATGACGGGCTCCGAATAGTCGTTACCGTAGTACATGTCGTACAGAGGTGCCGGCTTAGGACTATCCGAAAACTCGCGAATCCAATGTTTATGCATCTACTTCGTCCTC
>NZ_JBXAXT010000275.1:0-238 GCF_056781895.1 Dellaglioa sp. CoH-57-MRSF-22
GTCTTACAGTTGTCAAAATGCCATCGTGTCATCACAGCAGGCTTACCGGCCATGCCGCATTGCGGACATGTCACGGGGGTCAACGCGCGGAGGCCCTGACGAAGATTTTTCTTGTGCGCGTCAGTCATAACGCGGCCCTTCATGGTTGCTGCTATCTTATCCTTTTCATGCTGAGAACGTTTCCTACCGCGCAGGGTAGTGGCTCTCTTAGCTACAACCTCAGGCGCGTGCAGATGGG
>NZ_JBXAXT010000276.1:0-238 GCF_056781895.1 Dellaglioa sp. CoH-57-MRSF-22
TCATCACCAAATCGCGATCGTTGGTCGCCAACCGCTGTAGACGAATGTCCGTCACGTCGAAGGCCCCGACGTTGGCCATGACGCGCACCGTGGTTTCCTTCGCACTCATTTCGAGAGGAACCACCAGCACCTTGTAGCCGGCGCTAGCCATCTTGATCGCGATGTCGTTGGCAAACAGCGATTTACCGGCACCTGAGCCTGCGGCGATGGTGACCATCGAGCCGCGAGCAAATCCCCC
>NZ_JBXAXT010000277.1:0-238 GCF_056781895.1 Dellaglioa sp. CoH-57-MRSF-22
GTCGAGTACCCACGCTGTAAAAATCCGTACTGTCCAGTCTGCAAGCTGCCGGAAAAGACACTCCGTGCCGAGATCAAGAAGGCATACAGGAACGGAAAGGCTGCGGGCCACGTGCCGATCCGGGGCATGGCCGAGCGTGCTGTGGCCGCTAAAAAGAAACGCCGTAGTAAATAAGGAACGTGAGGGACTTAGGTCCCTCTTTTCCGTTGGGAGAACACTTTGAATTTCGTTGTCAAAT
>NZ_JBXAXT010000278.1:0-237 GCF_056781895.1 Dellaglioa sp. CoH-57-MRSF-22
TCATCGGACTGATCGTGCTCGCGGTGTGGCAGCTCCTGGTGGCGGTCACCGCGCACGGGGTGGGGACGAAGGTCGTGGAGGTGGCCAAGGCGGTCGTCTACGGAGCGCTGGCGGTCGTCACGATCTCGGTCGCGCTGGGCGGCGGCCACAACTCCACGGGCAAGCAGAAATCGAGCAGCGCGCACCTTCTCGCGTTCCCGGGCGGTGTCTTCGTCCTCGGCCTGATCGGCCTGATCG
>NZ_JBXAXT010000279.1:0-237 GCF_056781895.1 Dellaglioa sp. CoH-57-MRSF-22
AAAGCAACGCTGACCAACGTCTACACGATCTGGAACGACATCGACAACGATGAAGTTTTGGACTCGATCGTTGATCACAACGATCTGTACAACGCACACCCGCTGGCGGAAGTCTGCGACGAGATTTACAACGATTTTGCGGTCGCGGTCACTGTCGCGGACCTGCGTGGATGCGCCACCGTGAACGAGATCACGGACCTGATTCTGCGCAAGCGGAAGGAGCAGGAAGCTGGGAAC
>NZ_JBXAXT010000280.1:0-237 GCF_056781895.1 Dellaglioa sp. CoH-57-MRSF-22
CATGTGCAGGGTGCCGCTCATGCGCTCGAATACCATGATCTGGCCGATGGCGTCGTCCTGGCCCATGGCATTGACGCAGGCGCCGAGCTGGTGCTCGAAGTCTGGCGTGCGCGAGATGAGGTCGGGGAACATGAGGTTGCTCCTATGAAAATGGATCAGCCCGGTTCCGGGAGGTAGACGGGCCGGTATGGGGGAGAACAAAGAGGAAGGATGTTGCGTCGAGCGGCTGCTAGGATT
>NZ_JBXAXT010000281.1:0-237 GCF_056781895.1 Dellaglioa sp. CoH-57-MRSF-22
TGTAGGCACTGAGCCCCAACATCCATGCCTCAGTCATTGTCGCCCCCGCTGCTCATGTCGCGAGCCGCCGTCCAACCAGCAGCCCAATCGTAATGGTCCATGGAATCTGAATCGTACGGATTCTCCCAGAAGCCATCACCGTAAAAGTAAGCAGCGTGACCAGCGAACCATGCGCCCAGTGCATTCATTCCGCGTCACCTCCACGTGCTGAGTACCAGCCAGCATCCCACTCTGCAT
>NZ_JBXAXT010000282.1:0-237 GCF_056781895.1 Dellaglioa sp. CoH-57-MRSF-22
TCTTGGAAGCCATGAACGAGATGCTTCAATGCTTCTTCATCGGCCAGTTGCGTTTCCAGTTCCGCCAGTCGCTCCTTCACTTCCTTGATGCGGCGCACCGTCATCCGATGCATCTCGATGCGGGCCTGCGTCGTGCTCAGGCGTTCCTGCAAATCGTTCATCTTGTCCGCCGCTTGTTCCGCGACCTCGAACTTCTTCAGGTCTTCCTGCGTCAACTGCTGGACTGCGATAATAGTT
>NZ_JBXAXT010000283.1:0-236 GCF_056781895.1 Dellaglioa sp. CoH-57-MRSF-22
GCCGCGCACAGGCGAATGCGCTGGCACGTGTCACGAAGGACGGGGCCGACCGTACGATGCGCGCTGTCTCGATTCGTGAGCACATGGCAAACGAGGCGGACAAGCTGGAAGCGCTGGCCGCAAATCTTCGAGCGATTCCGGATAATGTCTGACGCTCCGCGCGCCGCACGGGGAAAGCTTACGGGCTTTCCCCTGACTACGGCCCCCGATCATGCGGGGCTGAATCGCGAACAGCT
>NZ_JBXAXT010000284.1:0-236 GCF_056781895.1 Dellaglioa sp. CoH-57-MRSF-22
TTTTCATACTGTTTATGACGACTGGCGCGAGGCGGCCCGTGCAGCCGACGAACACGCACGGATTTGTGCCGAGGGTTACGAAGAATACGACGAACGCTATCAGGAGGCAAAGAAGCTTGAAAGCGATATCGAGCACGAAGAAAGCTTGACCGAGGCCCGGCTTACTCGTATCCGTGAGTGCATCAAAGTGCGCCACGTGTCGGAATACTGGCGCGATGAATTGCGCGGCGCAATAG
>NZ_JBXAXT010000285.1:0-234 GCF_056781895.1 Dellaglioa sp. CoH-57-MRSF-22
CTCATCCGATAGGACAAACTGGAGTTCGAAGTGTGTGAAATTCGAGAAGTTCGAGGCCCCTATAATATGGGGCTTACCGTCGCAGAAGCCGAGAAACTGTTGGTTCGAGGTTACGGCGGTGCCGTCCACGGTGAACAGGGCAGGCATCGGCATCTCTCCGTCCCACACCCTAAGTGCGTCGATTCCCTGAGCGCCGCGCGGCAAAATCACCTGCACGTCGAATCCAGTGCAGTG
>NZ_JBXAXT010000286.1:0-234 GCF_056781895.1 Dellaglioa sp. CoH-57-MRSF-22
GTAAGACCTGTATCCATATCCCAAGAACCTGATTGACCGTCTCTTCAAGAACAGGGCCGTTGTCACCAAATCCGTTTCCGTTGATTAGGTCTGCAAAGGGAATATCGTCAACATCTGCGGTGCTTGGTACCGCAATGTCAAACACGCCCTGATTTCGATTACGGCTATCGTATGGACTTGTTACAGTCGGGTCACGCACCACACGCTGCTGATTCTGATTGTAAGGCGTCACAT
>NZ_JBXAXT010000287.1:0-234 GCF_056781895.1 Dellaglioa sp. CoH-57-MRSF-22
GGTAGCTCAGTTGGTAGAGCACCGGACTGAAAATCCGGGTGTCGCTGGTTCGAGTCCAGCCCTGCGCACCAACGTTGTGACCTCGTAAAAATCGTAGGAGGGGCTGATTACCCCGACCGCAATTTGTGTCCCGGGCTCGGCCTGTGTGTCGCTAGTGTAGATTTTCCACGTGTTGAAGTCAACTAATCAATTGGGGACTAGCCAAGTCAGGTCCAAGGCACTGGGTTTTGATCC
>NZ_JBXAXT010000288.1:0-234 GCF_056781895.1 Dellaglioa sp. CoH-57-MRSF-22
CGTTCACGTGTTCGAAGTTGACAGACTCCGAATAGTAGCCGTTACTTTGGCCCAGCCATCGGATATCCACGTAGCCTCGGATGGTTGCGAGCTTGTAGAACGTCCACGTATACGAATCGACGTACTCGCCAGCCGGAGGCGGAAAGTCGGTATCGCTAACTTCCTCGGCCATGAGAATAGGTGTCCCGATCAGGTCGTTCACGTCCCCAGTTACCGACTCGATGTATACCGACT
>NZ_JBXAXT010000289.1:0-233 GCF_056781895.1 Dellaglioa sp. CoH-57-MRSF-22
TTTCTTTGCTGTGCGATTGCCGCCGTCGCGATTGTCGCGTGCATCGCGGCCGGAACCCGCGACCATTACCCCGATACGGCACGACTCCGCGCCGCACGTAAAAAGGGGTTTTGAAAATGGGCCTTTATTCCAATAACAAGGATATTGATAAGATCGTTCGCGATCTTGTGCGCAAAGAAAAGTGGACGTTCGAACACGGCAAGAAACACGGGAAATTAACGGCACCTAACGGG
>NZ_JBXAXT010000290.1:0-232 GCF_056781895.1 Dellaglioa sp. CoH-57-MRSF-22
CGGGTATTTTGCTGGGAAAACAGGGACCATAATTCAGGCCCCTGCGGATCGTTACTTGATGACCTCAAACACCATATCGAGCGGCCGGAACGTTTTGTAGATACGGCCGTCTGACGACTGGTTGCGCAATTGGTCGCATGCCACGCGAACCGACCCGTTTTTGTGGACGGCCTCAACAGTGCCCGTCATGCCCTGTTCCGGCCACCATTGGACGCGATTGTAAAAGCTTTGT
>NZ_JBXAXT010000291.1:0-231 GCF_056781895.1 Dellaglioa sp. CoH-57-MRSF-22
GGACACGGATATTCTGTACCGCGTCGATCTCGACAACGTGAATGGTATGTACGAGTTTAGTCAGGAGCTGCGCGAGTACGGCTTCGTGCCGGGTGGCGGTACCGAAATCATGAAGCGCCGGATCGTGGACGTGGGTACCGAAAAGGACATGCTGGCAGTGGCGCAGGCCCGGAAGCATGCGGAGGACACGGCCATNGNGAACTTGGGCGACTACGTTGATGAGTGGATTCT
>NZ_JBXAXT010000292.1:0-231 GCF_056781895.1 Dellaglioa sp. CoH-57-MRSF-22
GAATCCAGCAAAGCCGATGACAACAATAACTTGGTTCACGCCAAGCTAAGGAAATAAAATGACCTTGAAATACATGCAAGGGTTTGAGACGGTTCGTGACGATTCAGACCTTAGAACACAGGGATGGTCCCCAACCCCTGCTGCGCCGACACGTAAGACAACCGTAGCGATTCCTAGTGTAACTGGCGTAAACGGTTTCTCATTGCGTCCCATAGGTGCATTCCAGTCAAT
>NZ_JBXAXT010000293.1:0-231 GCF_056781895.1 Dellaglioa sp. CoH-57-MRSF-22
GGGCAATCGGGTGGTGGTCCATAATGATGTTGCGCCCATTAAACTTGATGTAAGCGCGATGCTCATGCACTTACCGGAACAAGCCACTGGTCTTGTAGAACTCGATGTGCTTGTCGTCGTGATTGCCCAACACCAGAAACTTGTTCGGCGTCTCGATCTGTTCGATGAGTGCGCCAGTCTTCCATTTGTTGTGGAAGCTTAGGTCACCAAGAAACCAGATGACACCCTTGG
>NZ_JBXAXT010000294.1:0-230 GCF_056781895.1 Dellaglioa sp. CoH-57-MRSF-22
AGCCCTTCACGTGACGAATAGCCACGTTCTTGATACCCTTGGCCGCAAGCTTACGTTGCACTTCACCGAGCGTCGAGCCGATAGTCAGATCGTTGCCCTTCGATTCAGCATAGAACTCCGGAGCGTTAGCCACGTACACCATGCCACGCTCGAACAGGCCGGGCAGGAACTTGTACATCAGGCCCAGCAGCAGGCTGTTAATGTGGCAGTTGCTGCTTACGATGCCGGAC
>NZ_JBXAXT010000295.1:0-229 GCF_056781895.1 Dellaglioa sp. CoH-57-MRSF-22
GCTCCTGAAGATTTGCCTTCAGTGCAGCCTGAATAACAGCCAACCGGCGATTGCCCTCGATCATGTCTTCCACGAAATACCAAGGGGCGCTCTTCGCTTTGTTGATAACATCGACTTGTGCGTTCACCACCGCGATCTGCGCTGCCTCATCGATTCGGAGCTTCCGGATACGGCGGCGCAGTGCCGCGACTTTGAAATGCTTGGTGACTTTTTCGAACATGGGAACCTC
>NZ_JBXAXT010000296.1:0-229 GCF_056781895.1 Dellaglioa sp. CoH-57-MRSF-22
TCCTTAATCGTAAACCGGGTTCAGAATTTCGTTGATGGCCTTACGCACATAGCGCCGGCCATCGCGCCGCGACAGTCGGATGATGTCCTCTACCTGACGATGCAAACTCACGGCCAGTCGTACTCGTTGGCGCTCAGTGAACTCGGACACATTGAGTTCGATGCTGAATTCGTTGGGCTTCTTGGGGCCGCAGTCAAAACTGAGAATCACATCTACGCAGCCGTCCGTC